>JAHDIA010000340.1 GCA_020631035.1 Chitinophagales bacterium
GCCAGCATCCATAGTGGTGTTTTTGGTAGCAGTTCCTCTATGTTTGGGGATTGCTTTGGCGTCTGGTGCCCCTTTATTTTCGGGTATCATTGCAGGAATAGTGGGTGGTATAGTTGTGGCTGAGTGGTTCACAGCTAGGAGTAAGTGGACCAGCAGCAGGTTTGGCTGTTATTGTACTTACAGCCATCAATGAGTTGGGAGCTTTTGACATATTTTTACTAGCAGTAGTGCTTGGAGGAGTCTTCCAATTGTTGTTAGGTTTTGCTAGGGCAGGGATCATTGGGTATTATTTTCCTTCCTCTGTTATTAAGGGAATGCTGTCTGGTATTGGTATCATCATCTTTATAAAGCAAATTCCACACGCCTTGGGATATGCTAAGGGGAGTTTAGGAGTTGCTGCGGCTGATGGACAGAGTGCATTCTCTCAATTCTCTAATATATTTGAAGTCATTAGTCCTGGAGCAGTAATCATTACTACTTTGTCTTTGGCTGTTTTGATATTGTGGGAAAGACCTTTTATGAAAAAAATTAAATTGTTTCAAATTGTACAGGGACCACTTATTGTAGTGGGAATGGGTATCATTTTGAACTTGATTTTTCAGAGTATACCAGAGTTGGCTCTTAGAGCAAATCAGGTGGTTGCCATTCCAGTACCCGAAAGTATTGGAGGATTTTTTGATCAATTTGTTTTCCCAGATTTTAGTCATATAGGCAATGCTTCTGTTTGGATAACAGGACTTACTTTGGCTGTAGTCGCCAGTTTGGAAACTTTGCTTTGTTTAGAGGCAACAGATAAACTTGATCCATTTAAAAGAGTTACCCCTGCCAATCAAGAGTTGAAGGCACAAGGTATAGGAAACATTGTTTCTGGTTTGATTGGTGGATTGCCTATTACACAAGTAATTGTCAGAAGTTCTACCAACATTCAATCAGGTGGACGTACAAAAATGGCTGCTATTTTGCACGGATTTGTTTTATTGGGCTGTGCGATGGCGATTCCAATGATATTGAATCTTATTCCTTTGGCTAGTTTGGCTGCCATCCTTTTCTTGGTCGGTTACAAATTGGCGAAACCTGCTTTATTCAAGCAAATGTACAAATTGGGTCAAAGACATTTTGTACCATTTATAGTAACCATTTTGGGTATCGTCTTTACTGATTTGTTGATGGGAATTGGTATTGGATTGGTTGTTGCCATCTTCTATGTATTGTACAACAATTACAAAAAGCCATTCTTGTTTGAATCAGATAAGCACATCAAGGATGGAACCATTTGTTTGGAGTTGGCAGAGGATGTTACTTTTATCAATAAAGCGAGCATTCAACGTACTTTGAGTCAAATTCCTGATGGTGCAAAAGTCATCATTGATGCTTCTAAGTCTATCAATATCGACCAAGATGTGGTAGAAATTATTGAGGAGTTTAAGACAAATGCTCAATACAGAGACATAGAATTGGAGTTGATTGAATTTGAGTCAGTGGACATTAAGAACCAAGTGAAAGAAATAGAGCACGCCTTGGCGAACAATTTGATCTCTAGAAATGGCAAGGTTAAAGAGGTTGTTCAAAATTAACAACTAATAAAATTTTTGTAGAAATGAGGGAGGTGGTGCAGTACTGAACAGGTCTTCTACATCCAATAGAAGCGGTTAGCCCACAATTTAAACCCGATGGTCATTTTGCTTACTTACCTTATTTAAGGTAGGTAACAAATGACCATCGGGTTTTTTGTATACCCAAATTAGAACCTGTCTGAAAACCTATTCTGTAGTTGAGACAAAAGTGTTTTTGGCTAGGATAAGGCACAAAAAAATGGGCTGGGCTGGCATTCCAGTTTAGCCATAGCTAAATGAACTGGTCCGACATCTCGGCAGTACTAGCCAGAAAGACGAAGTCGTAGACCAGTAAGAGGTTTTCAGACAGGTTCTTGGGAGTAAAAAGCGGATAGCTGTGTAATAAAGAAGTTGAAAAACAGATAACGGGGAGCCTACCAAAAAATGAAGGCTCCCCGTTCCATTCTACATATTTAAAACTTATTATTCAAACAAAAAAGCTGGGATTGGACGAATAAGTTTGTAGAGATTAATAATTGTTCAGTCAAATGTGTTGGTGTTTTTGAATTGCAGCATTACAAATATCAAATATACAGTGTATTGATTAATACAAAGTTGATGATGTAATGAGTGGTTGTTTTATTGTAATGAATGGTTAGTATGATGTAATGAGTGGTCGATTTGATGTAATGAGTGGTTAATTTGATGCAATCAGTGCTTGATTCGGTAAGGCTGTCTAGCCCAAATGATAACATTATCTTCTATATTGCTTTTTGCCATAAGAATGTCTATTTCTTAGAATCGGTATCCTACTTTTAAGCTTGCATACAAGCTCCAGTGTTCTGGGTTAATTGGTTGAAATTTATCATTCTGGGTATTCTGCCAATAAACTGGACCTATGTCCATTCCGAGGTTGGCTCCTTGTTTGCCAAAATAGCTTAGACCTAGTGGGAAATAAGTAGTGAGAAGATCTCTCAAAATACTCAAATTAACACTTTCACTATAAACATAGGATTGACTGATCCCCATATGAAACAATGTTTTACCTTCTTGAATTTTGGTGGGATAAAATTTTAGACCAGCTCCTATACTAGGAAGACCAATACTAAGTTCTAAGTTGATTTTGGAGGAAACAATTCTATCATAGTTTATACCCAAAATTGGGGAGTGTCCCAATATGTTTATGCTGATTCCATTGCGACGCATATCTTTCCAGTCATTGGCGTCATTGCTTTGTGCTTGAAGTAGAAAAGGAAAAGAACAGAGCATTAATAATAGGATTAATTTTTGTACAGTCATCTTTGTAGGTTGTATAAGTTAAAAAATAGTGTTAATTACAAACTAAAGATACTATAGTTGGAAGAACCTAAAATGCTTATTTAACCAAGTGAAAGTTTGCTGTAATGAGTGGTAGTTATTTTGAGATAAGTGGTTTTTGAAGCTTATTTATTACAAATTATTGAGCATATCTAAAAAGTCTTGTTTTTTTCTACGTGAGATGGGAAGTTCCGTTTGATTGCTCATTTGAACAAAGCCGCCATCCGTTGAGATGTATTTGGAAATGTAATTGGTATTGATGAGATAAGAACGGTGTATTTGTGCAAATTGAGGGTGTTCTTCCAATAAACTAATGTAGATTTTGAGATTGCGGGTGGACAAAATTTTTGAGGCAGAATTTAAATGTAGATAAGAATAGCGACCAGAAGCTTCTATGTATAGAATATCATTTATATCAACGGCTTGTAAACCATCGCTCATTGGAATCCAAATGCGTTTGTTTTTTTGTTTGGGGTTTTGTAAATGATTGATAAGGTCTAGTAGTTGTGGGTTGCTGACAGGGGAGAGTAGTTTTTGTTCAGCCAATTTTACGGCTTTTTCTAACTCATCTATGTCGATGGGTTTGAGTAGGTAGTCGAGAGCGTGAAACTTGATGGCTTGTAAGGCATAGTGGTTGAAGGCAGTTACAAAAATGACTTCGTAATGGTATTTGGGCAAACGTGCCAATAAATCGAATGAGGTTTCGGGCGATTCGTCATTGGATATTTCGATGTCTAGAAAAAGCAACTGGGGTTTATGGATATTGATGATTTCATAGGCTTCATTGGCATCTGTGGCGGTTCCGATGATGTTGACAGTGGGACAGTATTTGGCGAGGTACTTTAATAAAAGGCTCATCGCTCTTGGTTCGTCTTCTACAATAATGGTATTGAGCATATTGATTTAATTTTTTTCTATATAGTCAGTTAATGGAATGGTGATGAGTACAGAGGTTCCATCAATCTTGTCGTTTATTTTATCTTTTATAGCTATTTGAATGTCGATGTTATCGGTCAGTTCGATGGTCTTGAGGCGTTCTTGTATGATTTGCATACCTCTTGACTTATAGGCTTTTTTTGCTTTTCCCATAATTTCTTTGGCTCTTTTGCGACCTACGCCATTGTCGTTGATTTGGATTTCGATCAATGGACCTTGTTCTTCTATTTTGATTTCTAGTAGCCCTGCTTCTTTTTTGTATTTTAGTCCGTGGTTGATGGCGTTTTCGACAAAGGGTTGAAGGAGGAGCGACGGAATTTGAATGTTGCAAATATCCAAATCTTCTGGATAGTCTAATAAGTATTCAAATTGGGGTTCAAAACGCAACTGTTCCAATTCTATATACAATTGAAGCAATTCTAATTCGTCATCTAGAGGAATGTATTTTTCCTTGGATGATTCTAAGAACAAACGCATTAAGCGAGAAAAGTTGGTCATATATTTGTTGGAAGCTCGTTCGTCTTTTTCGGCCACAAAATCTTGAATTGCCTGTAAGGAATTGAAGATAAAGTGTGGATTCATTTGGGCTTGTAGTGCTTGCAATTCTAATTCGGCAAACTTTTTATTGATGGCTGTTTGTTGTCTTTCCTTTTCTTGAAACCTTCTAAATTGATAGTACACAAAAAGCAAAAACAGTCCTAAAAGGCTCAATCTAAACCACCAAGTTTCCCACCAGGGGGAACGAATAGAGAAAGTCAGTTGGTATTGTTGCGGGCTGTAACGATTGTTGAGGTCTTTGGCACGAATGTCAAAAGTATAGCTTTGACCATAGGGTAGGATGGGATACTCAATGCTCAATTGCTTGGTAGATTTCCAGTCTTGGTCTATGCCAGACATTTTGTATTCGTAGCTAATGTCTTTGTTGCTTTCGTAAGATAGACAAACATATTCAATTTTGAGGCTATTTTGTCGGTGGTTTAAATTGAAAAATTGTTGGACATCCTTTAAATTTAATGTTTGCTGTTCTCCTTGTATCCAGACTTTTTCAATGTAAAAAGGTAGGTAATTATCGGCTTGTGGGCTTGTCTTTTTTTCTAGAATGGTCAAGCCTTTATTGGTGCCGATGTAAATGGCGTCTTTGGCTACAAATACACTATTGACCTCATTGCTTGCCAAGCCTTGAGCGGTAGTATACAATTTGCTTTCTAGGTTTTGATCGATGGCATACAAACCTTTGTTGCTTGCCAAGCAAACAGTATTGTCTGAGTCAAGCAATATTTTTTTGACAATGGTATTGTTGGCTGCTTCTATTTTGATGAGCGTGTCATTTTTTAATTGATAGTTGCCAAAGCCATTGGTGCCAATCCACAAATGTTTGTTTTGGTCTAATGCCAATGCTCTGATGTCTTTTTGAAGGATGGGGTATTGTTTTTTTAATTGTTCGAGTTGGTCGGTTTTTTTGGTTTTAGTATTGTACAAAAATAGACCGTCGGGCTGCCCCAACCAAATTTGTTGATTGTTCTTTGCCAAAGCATAGGCTCTTGCTGTTGTATGTACTTCAAAATGCTTTGCCTGATGTACCCAACTACCTAAGCCTCCCGAACAAACAAACCACAAGGTGTCTGACTGTTGTTGACTAACAGATTTGATACAAAACCGATGTCGTATTTTATTGTCTTTAACAGAAACATAGTATAGACGACCATTGATATATTCAACAGTGTATTGATCCAATTCAATTGCTTTAATATTGCCGTTTTCCTCTACTTCAAAGCTTTGCAATTGGTCGCATTGATAAACAATGTTAAAAATGTTTTCTGTAGCTGAGGTATGTAAGGCTAGTATGCTTTTTTGAATGGGTGTGCCTAAATCGAATGCGTGGTAAATGGATGTCAACTGTTTTGATTCATTTAAAAAGTACAATTGTCCATCGTCATTGCCCAGCCATATTTTACCATCTTGGGTTTGTACAATGGCATTGATGTTCAATTTGTTTCCTTTGGAATCGTGGGTATATGTTTGGGTGTTTTGACCATCATAAGGAAGCATATAAACCCCATCGTTTTTGGTAGAAATCCATAAATTATTCTGTTTGTCAGTGCCTAGACTTTGATAGTTTAATTGATTGAGAAAATCATACTGATTGCTGCGTTCCAATTGTTTATTGAGCGAAAAAGTCAGTGTATCACATTGAAAAAGGTAGGCATCGGTTCCTTTGATGCTTAAGGGAGGGGTTTGGCAATTGTTTATGGGTAAAATCTTTTTTAAAAGGGTGTCCTTCGTTGCAGTATAGAGGGTGTCCCTATAAAAGTATCGACTGGTATCTAGTGTATGAAAACGGTCTTTGAATTCTCCCCAATATAAGCCTTGTTCTTTTTTTAGGATTTCATAATAAGGAATGTCTCTGTATTTAAATAAGCTACTGTCTTGCAAAACATAAATACCAGAAGGGCAATGAAAAAATGGCATATTGGGGCTTACTGGTTTAGGAACAAAAGGAGTGCTAGGTGAAAGAGTATATTGAAATAGGGCATTCCCATCATAACGATAAAGTAAATTGGTTGTAAAGCTTGTTTGAATCCATACATTGTCTGATGAATCTACATGAAATTTGTAATTTAAAACCCCTTTGGGTGAAGGATGAGGATTGGTGATTTTGTGAATGCTGTCGTTTTCTAGATAGTAAAAATCTGGTCCAAAAGTTGCGAGCCAAAGTCGCCCTTGATGGTCTTCGGTTACTCCCCATATATCATTGAAAGGCAATCCGTCGGCAGTCGTGTAGGTAGTGTAGTTGTAGCCATCAAATTTGCACAGCCCCATATCTGTTCCAAACCAAATGTAGCCCTTAGAGTCTTGTACGGTTTTATACACATTGGAACTCGGCAATCCATCGTCAACTGAATAGTGGAGGAAGTTGTGTTGTTGCGCCACCATACCCAATTGAATTAGATACAAACATACAAGCCAAATGAACTTTTGGAAATGATGGAACATGAATAAAATTAATTGATTTTTTGTATAGAACAAAAATCTACTACCCAAAATACATATTTACTTATTTTACACAGTACTAAA
>JAHDIA010000341.1 GCA_020631035.1 Chitinophagales bacterium
GTCATTCCAATGATTCCATCATCTGTATCAGGACATTGGTCATCTAAATCACAGACCCCATCATTATCGGCATCTTGGAATGTGCCTCCCCCACATTGACAATTGATGTTGTAGATTTCGCCAATGGTGCAAGGATCACCATCATCACAAGGATTGCCAATAAGTGCATCATTGCTTCCATTGCATTGATCGTTGGCATCACAGACCCCATCATTGTCGGCATCTTGGAAGATACCACCTGTACAATCACAATTGACATTGTAAGTTTCGCCAGTAGTACAAATATCACCGTCGTCACAGGCAGTGCCAATAATGGCATCATCTGTTCCATTGCATTGGTCGTTGGCATCACAGATTCCGTCATTGTCGCTGTCTTGGAAAACACCTCCAGTACAGTTGCAATTGTTGTTATAGGTTTCTCCAGTGGTACATTCATTTCCATCGTCACAGCTTGTTCCGATGATGGCATCATTGCTGCCATTGCATTGGTCATTAGCATCACAGACACCGTCATTGTCGGTGTCTTGGAATACGCCACCTGTACAATCGCAATTGGCATTATAGGTTTCGCCTATAGTACAGGGATTACCATCGTTACAAGTGGTGCCAATGATGGCATCATTGCTGCCATTGCATTGATCGTCTGCATCACAAACTCCATCATTGTCCGTGTCTTGAAATACACCACCAGTACAAGCACAAAACATATTATAGGTTTCGCCAGTGGTACACGGATCGCCATCATCACAAGCGGTTCCAATGACATTATCATCTCTTCCAGTACAAGTATCTTCTGCATCACAAACCCCATCGTTGTCACTATCTTGGAACACGCCACCTGTACAATTACAATTGGCATTGTATGTTTCCCCAATAGTACAGGGATCACCGTCGTCACAACCCATGCCAATAATGGCATCATCAGTTCCAGGGCATTGGTCAAAAACATTGCAAACGCCATCATTGTCTGCATCTTGGAATACACCACCCGTACAATTGCAATTGTTGTCAAAAGTTTCTCCATCGGTACAGGGATCACCATCGTCACAATCATCTCCTATGAAACCATCATTGATTCCAGGGCATTGATCGTTGGCATCACAAATTCCATCATTGTCCGCATCTTGGAATACACCACCCGTACAATTACAATTGGCATTGTAAGTCTCACCATCGGTACAAGGGTTGCCATCATCACAAGCGGTACCTATAATAGCATCGTCTGTGCCAGGACATTGATCGAAAACATTACATACTCCATCATTATCGACATCTTGGAACACACCGCCTGTACAGTTGCAATTGCTATCAAAAGTTTCACCATCGGTACAGGGATCACCATCATCACAATCATCTCCTATGAAACCATCATTGCTTCCATTGCATTGGTCGTTGGCATCGCAAATTCCATCATTGTCTGCATCTTGGAATACACCACCCGTACAATTGCAATTTGCATTGTAGGTCTCACCATCGGTACACGGATCACCATCATCACAAGCTGTTCCAATAATGGCATCGTTTGTACCATTGCATTGGTCTTCTGCATCACATACACCATCGTTGTCAGTATCTTGAAATACCCCACCAGCACAAGCACAGAACATATTGTAAGTTTCCCCAGTAGTACACGGATCACCATCTTCACAGGCTGTGCCAATCACATTGTCATCTCGACCAGGGCAAGTGTCATTGGCATCACAGACGCCATCAGCGTCACTGTCCTGAAAAATCCCTCCAATACAGTTACAATTGGTATCATAGATTTCTCCACTCGTACATGGGTCGCCGTCATCACAGTTGGTACCAATAATGGCATCATCAGTTCCAGGACATTGGTCGTCGACATCACAGACCCCATCATTATCAGCATCTTGGAACACTCCACCCGTACAGTTGCAGTTGGCATTGTAGGTTTCTCCATTGGTACATGGATTTCCATCGTCACAAGCGGTTCCAATCAAAGAATCGTCTATACCAGTACAGTCATCATTGGCATCACAAATGCCATCATTGTCTTGGTCTTGAAAAACTCCACCCGTACAGTTGCAATTGGCATTATATGTTTCCCCAGTAGTACATGGATCACCATCATCACATGAATTCCCAATGATGTTGTCATTTGTCCCATTGCATTGGTCATTGGCATCGCAAACACCATCATTGTCCGCATCTTGGAACACTCCACCGGTACAGTTGCAATTGGCATTGTAGGTTTCCCCAGTGGTACATGGATCACCATCATCACAAGTCGTTCCAATAATGGCATCATCTATTCCATTGCATTGGTCGTTGGCATCACAGACCCCATCATTATCAGCATCTTGAAAAACGCCACCCGTACAATTACAATTGTTGTTATAAGTCTCGCCCGCTGTACACGGATCACCATCACTACAACTTGTTCCAATGATGTTGTCGTTGGTTCCAGGACATTGGTCATCGGCATCACAGACACCATCATTATCAGTATCTTGGAAGGTTCCTCCTGTACAATTGCAATTGCTGTTATATGTTTCACCTACTGTACATGGATTACCATCATCACAAGTTGTACCAATAATGGCATCATCTATTCCATTGCATTGGTCGTTGGCATCACAGACCCCATCATTATCAGCATCTTGAAAAACGCCACCCGTACAATTACAATTGTTGTTATAAGTCTCGCCCGCTGTACACGGATCACCATCACTACAACTTGTTCCAATGATGTTGTCGTTGGTACCAGGACATTGATCGTCCGCATCACACACGCCATCGTTGTCGCTGTCTTGGAATATTCCACCTGTACAATTACAATTGCTGTTGTAAGTTTCCCCAGTCGTACATGGGTCACCATCACTACAGCTTGTTCCAATAATGGCATCATCAGTCCCAGGACATTGGTCATTGGCATCACACACGCCATCATTGTCCGCATCTTGAAAGACTCCACCCGTACAATTACAATTGTTGTTATAAGTCTCGCCCGTTGTACATGGATCACCATCACTACAAGTCGTGCCAATTATATTGTCATTTGTTCCAGGACATTGATCGTTGGCATCACACACGCCATCATTGTCCGCATCTTGGAACACTCCACCCGTACAATTACAGTTGTTGTTATAAGTCTCTCCAACAGTACATGGATCGCCATCATCACAAGTTGTTCCAATGATGTTGTCATTGGTTCCAGGACATTGGTCATTAATATCACAAACACCATCACTATCGACATCTTGGAATATACCTCCTACACAGTCACAACTAGTGTTAAAGGTTTCGCCACTGGTACACGGATCACCATCACTACAGCTAGTTCCTGGATCACATATTACTTCATATAAGGCATCTAGTGCATTGAGTCTGCCTGCACCGTGGTATTGATCCCAACCAGCTACATCTTCAGAAGGGTTACCTACTTGATCTTCGGCTGTGTTTTGTAGGATGCTTCTCAGTTCTTCAACCGTTAAGGTGGGGTCTAGGCATAGCATTAAAGAGATGGTTCCGCTGACCATAGGAGCTGCCATAGAAGTTCCTCCTTTCCAGTAGTTATAATTTGTATCTGAATCGTGACGCAAGCCACGGATCCAATTCCCAGGTGCAACCAAATCAAGATGACTACCATAATTGGAACCCCAAACAGAGAAAGAGACTCTTGTATCGTCACAGTCTGTAGCTCCTACTGCTATAGAATTGTTGTAGGCAGCGGGGTAGTAAGGGGTATTAGAATCGACATTCATCATAGCACATACAACTGCTACATTATTGGCATGGGCATAATTGACAGCATTTCTCATAGAGGTAGAAAAACCCGTTCCACCCATAGACATATTGATAACATCCGCTCCATTGTCTACCGCATAGTAAATACCTGCTGTCCAGTTGGAGTAAAAACCAGAATTATTTTCATCCAACACTTTGACAGACATTATTTTGCAATTCCAGTCAATTCCTGCATAGCCAATGCCATTGTTGCCAGTTGCGGTGGCTATACCACAAACATTGGTTCCATGACTTTGATCGTCTATGGCTTGGTTGTCGTTATTGACAAAGTCCCAACCTGTTTGGTCATCTACATAGCCATTGCCATCAGAATCACCTCCATTGAGGGTTTCGCCTGGATTGTTCCAAAGACGACCATTCCATTCGGGATGGTCCAATTTGATACCACTATCTAAGATAGAATAAACAGTGGAGGAACAACCTGTTGTCAAGTCCCAAGCAAGGTCTAAATCAATGTCGGCATCTACGACGGCTGGTGGAGAAGTACTGAGACTAAAAGTCCCATCATTGACGGCCCACCATTGACGATAAAAGTAGGTGTCATTGGGAATGGTAGGCATAGGAGCTAGGCTGCCGTGGCCAATGAAATTGGGTTCAGCATATTCAACCATTCCTGATTCTATATAATTTTTAATTAGTTTAGATACCTCAACATTTTCATCAAATTTGATGAACAGTAAGTTGTCAGTATTGGGACGATTTATTTTGTTTGTAAGTGGTTTGCTTTTGATAAGTCTAGCAACAGAGAAATTGGGTATTTCTTTGTTGATTTGGTCAAAAGCTGCAAGACCTATTTGTGTTTTTTGTTCATTGATCTTACAAACAAATGAGTCTTTTATTTTTACAACTATTTCTCCTTTTTTATGAGGAGATTGTATGCTTTGGTCTTGTTGTGCATTTAAGTTGTTGGTTTTGCTACTTACAATTAACGAAATACATATTAAGATAAGAGTAAATAGGTTTAGGTTAGTTTTAGTATTAGTCACGGTTGAAATTTAATTAAAATGATATACAATGATTCCACTCAATAAATAAATCAGTAAATAGTAGATAGATGTGTTGGAGAAGTTGCGGGGATGCAAGATATTAATGAATATCAATATTTCAAAGGGATGTTTGCAAATTATTAGAGGAACTGAAAAATGAAATTCAAATAATAAAAAAACACAATGTATTGATTAACAGGGATTAAGCAAGATATTATAATTAAATTTAATTTTTAGTAGTCAATAATTGCAATGGATTTAATTTTTACGAAGCTTTGAAAAAAAAGTTTGCAGTGGCAGTATGAAAGATATATAATAAATTATCCTAAACTGTTTTAGCGTAAAGGCAGTTGGTACGAATATAAATTTTATTAATTAATTAAATCCCAAAGTGTCGGATGTAGCGGGAGGATGAAATATACGACACGGCTCAAAACATGCGCCCGATAACCAGCACACATGTAGCCATGAACCACTTGCGTTGCACAATAATATTCTTAATACTTTATATAAAAATTAGGACGGAACGCTGCGTTTTCAAACTTTCGTTAGCCCCTGCTTTTCATTTCAAGCCTGTGGGCGAATAATTATTCGCCCCTACACAGGGCTTTCCATTGCAATCAGGCGTAATATCGGTTCTGTTGGTCCTTTGTCGGTTCATTTTTCCATCCGCTACACGCTTTGCTTTGGTGTTTTCTTTTTGGGTAGACACAGAATTGACCTTACATATATTTTGATAATAATTAATGAAATTATTTATTTGTATTTTTACTGAATCCTAATCCTAAAAACTATGAAAAAAGAATACAATAATAGAAGAAATTTTCTTGAAAAATGTGCGTGGTCAACAGTCCCATTTTTTGTACCCAATATTGGAGCAAACACTATTTCACCAACACAACTAAATCAATCAGAAAAAGCCATGAAGCAAGTTCGTGTTAATTTTATATCCGATGGTTTGATGTTATCACCAACAGAATATTTAGAGCTTTTAAATACCATCAATGGTGAAAAACCAATTGAACCCGATTTTTATGGAAATGGAGGAGCTACCCAAGCACTAGAAGATGAATTTGCAAAACTAACAGGAAAAGAAAAAGCCATTTATTTTCCAACAGGAACAATGGCGAATCAAATCGCCATTAAGTTGCTCAATGGAAACAATACGAAAGCCATTGTCCCAGAAAATTCGCATATTTTTAGAGATGAAGCAGATGCCGCCCAAAGTGTTCACAACAAAAGATTGGTGCCTGTAGGAAAAGACAAAGTATATTATGATTTGACAGATTTGAAAGAAACCATCAATTACTTAGATGAAAGCGAGGTATTTAAAAGTGGTTTGGGAACGATTGTAATTGAAAATCCCATAAGAAGAGCAGAGGGTAGGATTGTACCAATAGCAATCATCAAAGAAATATCGGCTTATTGCCAAGAGAATGGATACAAAATGCACTTAGATGGAGCAAGACTGCACATTGCTGTTGCCTACACCAATGTGTCACTCAAAGAATATGCATCTCATTTTGATACGGTTTACATTTCTCTTTACAAATATTTAAATGCTGCTGCTGGAGGCATCTTATGTGGCGATGCTGAATTGATTGAGCAAGTAGTACATGAAATAAAAATACTAGGAGGAACTGTTTTTCAAAATTGGAGCAGTACGGCTGTTGCCTTACATTATTTGAATGGAATTGAAGAACGGTGGAAACAAGTACTCGATCATACAAACCAACTCATTATTGGACTAAACAAGATAGATGGTGTTGAGATAAGCAAACTACAAAATGGCTCCAATATCTACAATCTACGATTGGACGAAGACATTGACTTAAAGGAAATGGCAATGCACCTATACAAAAACCACAACCTCTTATTAGGTCGAGCCAATGAAGAAGGTATTATAAAATTCAAAGTCAATGAAAGTCTCTTGACAAGAAGCAATGACAAAATCATAGAGTCTTGGAAAGAAGCGATGGACATTGCTCGAAAGTAATGTAATACAATGACAGGTTCTCAGTTGGCACATCATTGTATGTTCAGACTTCAATCAAATTAATCATTGTTCTTGAGTTCTGAAACCACACGCATCAAACAAGTCCACC
>JAHDIA010000342.1 GCA_020631035.1 Chitinophagales bacterium
CCTCCCACTAAAAGTGCCGCTAAAAAAATGAATAATTTGTTCGACATAATGACTCTTTTTAATTGAATGAATTTTTATTCTTTTATTTATGAGTACTTATTTTAATCTTACAACCTTATACGAAGCCGTTTAGACAATGGGTTTACATAAGGGTTTAGTTTGCGCAAAAAACTTATCAAAAAAAGGCTTTCACACAAAAACAGCGCAAAAGTACGAATTTTGATTTATTTAGGTAAGACTTAGAAGATATTAAAAGTCACCAGAAAAAGAGGCTAAAATTAGAGAAGTTTTGGAATGTAAATAGCTGATTACTAGCTGATTGTGAGCTTGTATGTTGGAGTGGACATAGTAATGCAGGAGATTTAAACAGCAAATAACTCGTAATAAAGATGGTGAGGGTGATTGCTCAACAAGTTTTCTGATTGATGCAAATTGGGACGTTTCCCAAATGTGATATTGGGATAATATTGTTTACATAAGTGGTACAATCCACCTGATTCATATACATCGCCTACCAAAATGAGTTGGGTAGAGGCATAATTTAACCCTTCTTGATGGGTGATATTGGTCAGATAATAAAGAAAGTCTTCAGGAGTAGAAAAATGATAGGTGTTGTTGAAACTCAATGCTTTATTTTTGAGAATAACGACTTCCATCATCGTTTTTCCTACATTGCAAAACAGCACATTGGCATCATTGCTCAATGAAGCAGATAGAATATTGGACAGCAATAAAGAGCTAGAACAGTGAAATTTTGCATTGGCAAAATGGGATTTCACTACATTGCCAATAGAACGATGAATGGCAAAAACATTGTAATGATCAATGTTGGGAATGTATTCGGCTTGTAATTGCTCATTTTTAAGCGTAAAGTGCTCTTTTTGGTAAAAAACAGCCAATTCATTTGCTTCAAAAAAAGCATTGGGCACCAAAGAACTATAAGAATCAGTAGAAATCCAAGATACAGGTCCCTGAAAATTGCGCAAAATATCGTCTTGCTCAAGCAATTGCTCAAAAACTTCTGCAAAATTGTTCGGATAGTCTTTGGGCAATTGGTATGTTTTGAGCAAAACAGCGGTATTGCTATCTGAAATCAAGCAATAAGACAATTCCATTTCCTTGAGGAGTACATTCAAATGACCATTGCCTAAATAATTTTGATTCCAAAAACCTTCTAATTGTATATTAAGTTTTAATGGTATGTTGATCGTTGTTTCCAGGGCGCATATTTTTTTTAGAAAACAAAGGAACAAAAAAAAGCAAAAATTAAAGCCAAACTTTATAAAATTTAGCTTTAATTAAGTATATATATATTTTGTTTATTTTTCCCAATTACCTGTAGTAGTTGCATCTTGCATTGATCCAACTTGTAGGTAATTCTCTTTTTTAGGTGCATAGTATTTCTCAACCAATCCACCATACAAATCACCATATTTTACTTTTGCTTCAAAAGCTGGAATAGAAGTTTCGTTTTTAACGATGTGGCCAGCAATCAGCTCAAACTTCTTTCCATCGGTATAAGGAACAGATAGCAAACTGTCTGCACTCGCTTTGTTTCCTTCTAACAAAGAATCTATTAGTGCGACATAAGATGTATCAATTCGAGTGGCAACAGTTGTATCATTGGGATCTCCAATTTTAGTCAAAATGGTATACTTATCATTTTTGATAAAATTGATTAGGGAATCAGTTGTCCCAACATACCTACCATTGGCATTTCTAAAGGCAATTTCTGCTTGGCGAATGGTTTTTAGCTTTTCTACAGCAGCATCTTTTCTTTTTTCACTTAAAGTATTAAAGGTAATGGGTTCTTCAATAGTGTTATATAGCTGATACCCCAAAAATCCTACAGAAGCAAGCAGTATCAGGTTCAATAATAGTCTTATCATAAGAGTAAAGATTTAGCAATTGCAATGATAACATTTTTTCAGTGAGTCCAAGTTACAAATCCTATTATAAATTTCCAAAATAAAGGAAAAATACCATTGTCAGTTTTGTTTCATTTTTTGTTTTCTCATCAACAATCAACAATTTTGTTGATTGTTTAGCCTTTTTCTGCTTGCGAAATAGGGAACACAAGCAAGCATTATAATGTTAATTGTCAAAAATAGATACAAAATTTGTATGCTTGGCAACTCGATTTGCTTAAAATTATTCAACTATTGTACCAAAAAATGTGCTGAATGCCAAAGGGAGGCGGATTTTAAGAGAATATGATTTATGTTTGCACGCAAAATTGAGCATTATGAAGCTAATCACAAGACCTAGAAGGCTGAGAACAAACAGCATTATGCGATCAATGGTGGCAGAAACCAGACTTTCCAAAGATATGTTTGTATATCCTATGTTTGTGTGTAAAGGTAGCAAGGTGAAAAACGAAATCAAGGCAATGCCTGGAGTTTGCCATTATTCTCCTGATACACTTGTCAAGGAAGTCGAAAAATTACTCAAATTAGGTATCAATAAACTCTTATTATTTGGGGTAGGAGACAAAAAAAGTGAGACGGCAAAGAGTAGTAAGAGTCAGAAAAGTGCTGTACCAACCGCTATACGTCGTCTTAGGGCCGAATTTGGCAAAGATTTGTATTTGATAACCGATGTATGTGTTTGTGCGTACACTACACACGGACACTGCGGTGTTTTGACTGGTGGGCAGGTGCTCAATGACCCAAGCTTAGAGATACTGAGCGATATGGCATTGGCACATGCAAAGGCTGGAGCCGATATGGTCGCCCCATCTGATATGATGGATGGAAGAGTGGCAGCCATTAGAGAAAAATTGGATGACAATGGACACAATACAGTTGGTATTATGTCCTATTCAACCAAGTTTGCATCAGCATATTATGGACCATTTAGAGAAGTGGCTGATTCTTCTCCCCAAAAAGGAGATCGCAAAGGCTATCAAATGGATATTCGGAATGGGCGAGAAGCCCTAAAAGAATCATTGATTGATGAGGAGGAAGGAGCTGATATTTTAATGGTTAAGCCCGCATTGGCGTACCTAGATGTCATCCAAAACATCAAAAACCACACGCTTTTGCCCTTAGCTTGTTACAATGTCTCTGGAGAATACTCTATGGTCAAGGTCGCAGCACAAGCGGGACTGGTAGACGAAGCGAGCATTGTTATGGAAAATATGTATGCTTTTAGCCGTGCTGGAGCCGATATTATTATTACTTATCATGTAAAAGATATTTTGTCGAAAGGCTGGATGTAAGTAGTGTCAGACTACTTGAGTTCATTTGCCTAGTAGACATTACTACAGATGAATTTAGGACCTTCATACAGAAATATACTCAAAATTGCAGCACCCATTATGCTGTTCAATTTTGTACAAAATGCAATCGGATTTACAGATACCATTTTTTTGGGTAGGGTAGGGGTCGTCGAACTTAGTGCTTGTGGCATTATGGCGATTTACTACCTCATTTTTGTAATGATTGGCTTCGGAATCTCCCGGGCTGGTCAAATCCTCATTGCCCGAAGAGCAGGAGAAGAACGCTACGAAGAAATCGGACAAGTAACCGACCATTTGTTCATACTAGAAATGGCAACAGCTTTGGGTTTGTTTGCCTTTTTACATCTAGCTTCTTCCTATGTCGTCCCTTTCTTTATTCAGTCTCAAGAGATTTTGAATGCGGGTTGGGAATACCTCAGTTATCGGTCTTATGGGATATTTTTTAGCCTATTTGCCTTTACCTTATTGTCCCTTTATACAGGCATAGGGCGAACCAGAGCAATCATTTATGTCACCATCACCCTTGCCTTGGTCAATGTCATACTCAATTATGCTCTCATTTTTGGGCGATTTGGATTACCCGAAATGGGCATTGGCGGAGCAGGTCTGGCATCAACCATTTCAGAAGGTGTATCGGCATTGGTTGGTTTGATCTATATTCTTCGAGATCCTTTGCGAAAAAAACTCAAACTATTCCAGTTCAAAAACCTAGATTTTAATCTGTTTTGGCGGATGAGCAAACTCTCTGTTCCCTTAGTCTTTCAGTTCTTGGTAGGCTTGGGTGGGTGGTTTGTATTTTTTACCTTTCTCGAAAATTTGGGAGAACAAGCATTGGCAATGTCAGTAGTCCTGCGATGGTTGTATACCTTTTTGATGATTCCCGCTTTGGGAGCTTCATCTGCTGTCAATACTTTGGTAAGCAATGTCATAGGACAGGGAAAATACAATGAAGCCATTCAAAGCATCAATCGAGCAAATATTTTTAGCATTGTAGGGACTGTTGTTTTAATCATTCCTTTGTTCCTATTTCCAGAGTACATTTCCAACATCTTTACAGATGATATGGCAATCATTACCGAAACGCCCAAATTGTATCCTGTTTTGAGCCTCATTTTGATAGTATGTTCCATCTCAACCGTTGTTTTCAATGGCTTAATGGGAACAGGGGCAACTACTATGTCGCTTATGATAGAAGCAGTAGCAGTAGTGCTGTATCTTTCCTATGCCTTTTACATCATCAATGTCTTAGAAAAAGGTTTGGGATATGCCTGGTTTTCAGAATGTATCTACTGGACTTTGTTGCTTATTTTTACATCTGTCTACTTTTATACTGGCAAATGGAAGCAACATGAGGTGTAAAATAGAAGTATAAATTCTAAAATTCATTATTTTTGTGCAACGTATGTGGTATTGAGGCTTCGTGTACTCTGGTTAGCCAACGCATGTTTGGGCTGGCGTAGCAGGGTGCATCCATCCGCTCATCCGACGCAGAAAAAAACATAAAAAGGTAAAAGCTGACACACCTTTAATCAAATAGAAGATGTCAGCTTTAATTAAAGTTTCTAGAAAAGTTGTCGCCCTTTTAAAATCTAAAGAGGACAATCTTTGAGAAAAAACTTTATTCAAAATGAACTTTTTACACTCTAAAATGAGTTGAAAAACATCGTAACCAATTTACATAACTTAATTTTTCTGTGTTGACATGAACATGAAATGGATGGAAAAAAGAAAATGCAGAGGACGTAGAGACGACCCTCCAATTGTCTGAATGCCGAAACCCAAACATCACACACAGTGATGTTGTAGAGACGTTGCAGGCAACGTCTGTGCCATTCCATTCAAATAAAATTAATAACAAATTTTAAATAAATATTATGTCAGGACATAGTAAATGGTCGAAAATTAAGCGTAAAAAAGGAGCAAATGACCAAAAGCGAGGAAAGGTGTTTTCTCGTATTTCAAAAGAAATTACCATAGCTGTTAAAGAGGGGGGAGGAACCGACCCTGGTTTTAATTCTCGTTTGCGTTTGGCAATCAATAATGCCAAAGGGGTGAATATGCCCAAAGATGTGATTCAGAGAGCCATCAAAAAAGGAGCTGATACGGGTGGGGCAGGCTATACTGCTTTGAACTACGAAGGTTACGCCCCTGGTGGTGTTGCCATCTTTGTAGAATGTTTGACAGACAATACCAACCGTACTGTAGCCAATGTACGTGCCTTGTTCAACAAAAATGGCGGAAACCTGTCTACTTCAGGTTCTGTAGCCTTTATGTTTGACCGCAAAGGAATCTTTGAGTTCAAAAAAGCCGAACACGATATTGATGATTTGACCCTTGAATTGATTGATTTTGGAGCAGAAGAATTGGAGGAAGACACCAATGAAGAGGAAGAAGCAATCATTAGAGTCATTACCGATTACACCGATTTTGGCAATATGGTCAAAAAATTGGAAGAAATGGGTATAGAGGTAAGTAGCGCAACCCTACAGATGATTGCCCAACAACCCCAGGAAGTTGATGGAGACACCGCCAAAAAAGCTTTGAGAATGATTGAGCTAGTGGAGGAAGACGATGATGTACAAGCGGTTTACCACAATATGGACTTGACCGAGGAAGTAATGGCATCAGTAGATGCTGAATGATAATATTACAAAGTATTGAAGAATAAAAAAAGGCTGGCATTTCACAATGCCAGCCTTTTGTACTAAATGTATTTGGTTCTTTGACAATGAGCGATGTATTCATTGACTTACTCAAACAAAAAAATGCTGTCCATTTAAAATGGGCAGCATTTTTTATTCATCTAAAAAATGTTATATTTAAGGTCTGATATCTACAATGCTAATTGTTTCTGGAATTTCTTGTAATTGATAACTAATAACTGCTGTATCTGGTTCAATAGCAGGAATGTCAACAATTGGTTCGATTAAGATTGGTTCTTCTATTTCTATTGCAGGTTCTTCTATTGTACACATTCCTCCAGTTTGGAAACCATCCAAACTTCTTCTTCTTTTTCTTCTTCTTCCACCAATTACAGAGTTTGTGTTGTTAAGTTCAAATGATTCGAATTGATTCAAATTAGTCATTTAGTTAAAATTTTGATTAGATAAAATAATGGTTAATTGTTAAAAAAAGGAGAGGAATGGGGGGAGATTTATGTGGTAAAATGTTGCTCTTCAACATCTGGACCCTTCTTAGGACTAATAATGGGTAGGAGGTCATCGGAGCTAACATCTTTTTCTAGTGTTTCGGGATCATTGTATCCCAATTGTTCACTTCCACAGTTAGAGGTTCCGCCAGTTATAGCGATGGTTACATTCAATTTGAATGCACCAAACTGATCTAGGTTTTTCATTCAATCAATTTAAAAGTTAGGTATCATCAAAATACGATCGTACTTTGATAAAAATATATAATAAATGTTGTAATGTAATGTGCTATGGAAATATAGGGAAGGGATAAAATTAAATAGGAGTAATGTGTGTGAACGACATATATATACGGGAATTTTTTCAAAAGGTTTCAAGTAAAGATAATCTTTGATTTATTTTTTCGCCTTAGTACACTGTAAATTAAATAAATTGATGTTTTTGGGCAATGAATTTTTGT
>JAHDIA010000343.1:0-2461 GCA_020631035.1 Chitinophagales bacterium
ACTGGATAGCTTGTTTAAGAACTAGCTCTCTTTTGCAAAAATTGTCAAAGAACCATATTTATTAAAACTCTATTTTATTTTTGTTGACGATAAACTTTCAAACCGATAAGCCATATAAGCTTATCGGTTTTTTATTTTTATGGGGCAATGTCACTGATTCTAGGCTACGTCTTGGTCTGGTTATCGGGCGCATGTTTTTGGCTACGTCTTAAATTTCATCCTCCCGCTACATCCTACACCTAATTAAGTATCCAATCTTTATCGTTAATTAATTGGATGTGATTCATAATTTTTGTATATTTGAAGTTGATATTAAGAGATTAGAGAGCGGATCACCATTCTTAAATAATTCTACAATACATAAGGAACAATTAGGAAAAGCAACAATTGTATAGATTGTCAAAATTATCTATAAGCACAAAGCAATGAACAACAAAAAAATTTTTATTGCCAATTTTACCACCATCAGTATTGTACTGTTGTGTTTGTTTTTTTTCACCAAAGCCTGTAGCAATTTAAATTTGGGCGCAAGCAATCCTGGTGAAACCACCATCGCCAAAAAGGATACTTTGCCCATTACAACCTTACGCAATATATTGGGCAATTTTGACCCCAACAATATTGTATTTGACTCTGGTAGCGATGTATTAAAAGAAGAATTCAAACCTGATTTGTTGGAATTGGCCAAGCGTCTGAACCGACCACATCTTCAACATTATGGTATTCAAATTTCAGGACATACAGATGATACAGGACATCCACAAAAAAACTATTGGCTCTCTAAAAAACGCGCCAAAACGCTTCGCAATTTTTTGGTTAAGGAAGGAAAGCTAAGAAAAAAACGAACAGAGTTTATAGGTCATGGGGCAGATATGCCTAAAACGAGCAATGAGACCCTTGAAGGACGTGCTATCAATCGTCGGGTAGAATTTATTTTTTATGTTATGGATGAAGAAGATCTTTGATCCAGTATCTAGCATCGGTATATCAATGATCCTAAACTATAAAAACAACTACTAAAAATCTCATCATGAAAATCAATGGAAAAGCCTACCACTCCATCTGGTTGCACCCAGAAAATAAGCAAATTGTACAAATCATAGACCAACGATTTTTACCACATCAGTTCATCATCAAAGATTTAAAATCTGTTGCTGATGCTGCTTTTGCTATCAAAGAAATGTTGGTTCGTGGGGCGCCACTTATAGGAGCTACTGCTGCTTATGGAATGTATTTTGCCACTTTGGAAATAGACTCATTAGAGGGCATAGACACGCATTTGAAAAATGCTGCCCAACAACTATTGGCAACTCGACCAACTGCCATTAACTTGCAATGGGCACTCAAAAGACAATCACAAGCCATTGCAAACAGTGCCACACTTGAGGGCAAAAGAGCCACTGCTTTACAAACAGCTCAAGATATTTGTTCAGAAGATGTCGAGATTTGCCGTCAAATTGGTTTGCATGGATTGCCACTCATTGAAGCCATCAGTAAGCAAAAGAAAGGCGCAGCCGTCAACATCTTAACACACTGCAATGCAGGCTGGATCGCTACAGTGGATTGGGGGACCGCTACTTCTCCTATTTATCAAGCACACAACAAAGGCATAGAGGTACATGTTTGGGTAGACGAAACCCGTCCTCGCAATCAAGGAGCTAGATTGACCGCCTGGGAATTGGGCGAACATGGCATTCCACACACGGTGATTGTAGACAATGTGGGTGGCCATTTGATGCAACATGGTATGGTTGATTTGTGTATAGTTGGAACAGACCGGACCACTTATACTGGAGATGTTGCCAACAAAATTGGTACTTATTTAAAAGCACTTGCTGCCAAAGACAATGCTGTACCATTTTATGTTGCCCTTCCCTCGACCACCATTGATTGGGAGATTCAAGATGGTTTTACCATTCCTATTGAGCAACGCAATAGCCAAGAAGTAACCCATATTCAAGGTTTGCACCAAACAGAGATTGCTCAAGTACAATTGACTCCCAACAATAGCCCTGCTGCCAATTATGCCTTTGATGTTACCCCTGCTCGACTAGTAACAGCTTTGATAACAGAACGTGGTATCTGTGAGGCAAGTGAAGCAGGCATCGCCAAACTATTTCCCCAAAAACAATTGACCTCGCCTCAAATATGAATAAAACAAATAAGTCAAAAGCTGTATTTCTTGATGAGGGCTATGTCAAATACCAATGTCATTGGAAAAAAACAGAAGGTGTATCAATGGAGTTACTCCAAGAACTCAATCATTATCGAGCTCAGATGTATGATTTAAAATTGATTGGTTATTACCCTGAACATCAAGTGGGATATGGCAATATCAGTATGCGCTTGGGAATAGACAAAGATTTTTTGATCAGTGGCACCCAGACAGGGCATTTAGCCACATTGGATAGTAGTCATTACGCTTTGGTTACTCAATACAATTTTGACAAGAACGAATTGC
>JAHDIA010000343.1:2471-6825 GCA_020631035.1 Chitinophagales bacterium
GGTCCTATCAAAGCGTCTTCTGAGTCGCTGACTCATGCGATGATATATGAATTGGATGCGAGCTATCAAGCAGTGATTCATATTCATAGTTTAGAGCTATGGCAAAAACTGATGCATAAAGTACCTACTAGCTCTGCTGATGTTCCTTATGGAACTCCTGAGATGGCTTATGAAATTGTGCGTTTGTATAAAGAAACAGACTTAGCTCAACAAAGATTATTGGTAATGGCTGGGCATAAAGAGGGCATTATCTCTTTTGGAAATAACTTGGCCGAAGCTGCCCAAGTTATTTTAGGAGTATTAAAGAATTTTTCATAAATTTACTTCTCTTACGTATTAACAAGTGGACTTCATTCTTTCAGTAACCAATAAAACTGACTAAAACTCTATCTATGAAATTTCCTGATAGTACAATGCTTCCATTTATGGAAGAGGAGCCACGTTATAACTTAGCTGAAAGCACCAATAGGAACTTACAGTTTAAAACATTGATGGACGAAGATTTTGTAACCCAACTAAGTCAACTAAAATTGGGCTATGGAAGTTGCCAAGGCAACAAAATACTTCGAGAATTGATCGCCCAAAAACTACAGACCAATGCCAATAATATTTTGATTACCAATGGTGCCATTGGTGGCATCTTTCTGAGTATGTTGTGCCTTTGTAGTAAAGGGGATGAGATTCTCACTTTTCAACCCAACTTTTCGGCTACTATAGATTTGATTAAGGGTTTGGGCTTTGAACAAAAACTGGTCAGATTGCACTTTGAGGAACAATACCAGCTCAATGTAGACAAACTACTTGCTCAACTTACGCCCAAAACCAAACTCATTGTATTGGTTTCTCCAATCAATCCATCAGGTACCTTACTGAGTTCCCAAAGTATTCAAAACTTGGTTCAGCGTTTGGATGAGATGGGTTCTGACTGCAAAATTTTGATTGACGAAACTTATAGGGAAGCCACCTACGACATGGCACCACTTCCTTCATTCTGCAATTACTCATCAAGATTGATTACTGTCTCTTCTCTCTCCAAATCACATGGGACACCTGGCTTGAGAATTGGTTGGCTAAGCACACCGAATCAATGTCTTTTGCAACAAATCAACTTGGTCAAGGTCAACACCCTGATTTCCAATTCTGTCCTAGATGAATTTGTTGCCATCAAAATATTGCAAAATGAACAAGATATTTTGCAAAGAAACAAAGAACATTTACGGCAGGGATTGGCTGTAACCAAACATTGGGTTGAGCACAATCAAGAAGTGCTTGAATGGATTGAACCCCAAGCGGGTGCTTTGTGTTGCATTCGTTTGAAAAAAGAACGATTTAGTCAGTCAAGTATCAATCATCTTTACACTTTGCTCAATGCTGCCAATATTCAAATTGGCAATGGTGAGTGGTTTGGGGAGACTCCTTATTTTTTCCGATTGGGTTTTGCTCATATGGAAATCAATGATCTAAGACAGGCATTGAATCAACTGGGAAAACTGCTCAAGTCCTTGGCGCAATATCAAACTAGTCAAACACAAATTGAGTATTGAAATATTTTTTGTATATTTATTGCTGCTTTAATTTAAAAAAAAGGTTTTCTGCGAATGCGGCTGAACATTTTAAAATAGCCGAAGCATCGGACCGTCCCGATAGTAGTGAATATGGCGATGTGTGCGTAGTGGTGTTTATTGTGGTATTATGGTGTAGTGGTATGTAGAGATATTGCGTGCAACGTCTGTACTGGCGTAATGGTTGTGTATGGTCGGTTTGTCCTAAAGCCATAGTAGCGGATAGCGGGTAAATTAGTAGCGACGAAGCTCCAAAGCATTTGCTCCTAATTCTTATTTTTTAATTTTAATACTCAGTATATGTTTTACCAATATTCCCGCTATTGTCTGTTGTTCTTTTTGAGTTGCTTCTTGATTGTTTCTAGTTGTAAAGAGGAAGAGGAAATGATGGAAGAAGACAATATGGAACAAATGATGAATGAAGAAGAGGAAGAAATGGAGGAAGAAGAAATACCTGTAGAAGAAACAGATGAAGCCGACGGTAGCTTTAAGGCGATGTGTTACAATGTAGCGGGTTTGCCTGAAGGTGTTTCAGGTTCACATCCCGAATTGTATACATCGCTTATCAGTCCTTTACTCAATGACTTTAACATTGTACACGTACAAGAAGATTTTTGTTATCACGATTCTTTGGTGTTATACAACATGCATCCTTATACGAGTCCGCCAGCCCCCTGTGTACCCAATGGAGATGGCTTGAATACTTTTTCGGATTATCCATTTTACAATTTTACTCGTATTCCTTGGGATGATTGTGGTGGTACCGATTGTTTGACACCCAAAGGATTTAGTTTCTCGCAAATCGCCATAGAAGATGATGTGTTGGTCACTTTTTACAATGTACATTGCAATGCGGGTAGTTCTGAGGTCGATTTGGCCGCTCGTCGCAACAATATTACTCAACTCATCAACCACATCAATCAGCATGCACTCGGTGAGCCAATTGTACTAATGGGTGATTTTAATTGTCGCTATACCAGAGCAGGCGATGACATTCGTTTGTTGTTGGACATTGGTTTTTCTGATTTGTGGATTGATTTGATTAGGGAGGGAAGTGTTCCTGATTTGGGAGATAGTTTGAAGGATTGCCCTGCCGATACAGGTCCCACCTGTGAAACGGTAGATAAGATTTTTTACCGCAACAATAGTCAGGTAGAACTGACGCCTATTTTTTACCAGCGAGGGGATGATACTGACTTTTTGTACAATGGGGTGGATACTTTGCCACTTTCGGACCACGCTCCTTTGTTTGCGACTTTTGAGTATCGGAAATTATAGCCCCCTTTGGCAAGCTCTAGGAGCGAGTCAACAAGCTTAGGGAGCAAGTTTGGCACACCTTAGAAAAGCACAAAGAGAACCCCAGGCAAGTACAAAACCCAACCCAGGGACTCAAGCATGATATAATTCAAAACATTAGGTATGAAATTAAATTTACATCCTAACAATTTTATAAGTTCCGACTTCGGTTCCAATTTGTATTTTACAGAGATAAATACCAGAGTGCAAATCTTCTAATCCATTTATCTCAATTTGTGTTTCTTTGCCATTGAGTTGCTGAATGCTTTGCAATATCAGTTTGCCTCTTAAATCAATGATTTCAATGACGACCTCTTGGTATAAATCGTCTAGGGTATTGATTTGAATGGCAATGTTCTTGTCAAAAGGCATTGGGCGAATGTCTACACCAAAACTCAATGCTTCTTGGATAAGTGGCTCATATTCTAGACCTGTATAAGAACCTAATGTATCTGCCATAGGACTGCCTGTAGGAATGGTGCCACTTGTACCTGTGTCCTCAAAACTGGTAAAAGTCGTAGAGATTACGCCATAACAAATACTCACACTGTCAATTTCTGCCTGAATAATCTCTTGTTCGTCAAAGTCTGCTAAGTAATAATCCAAGGTGCGTGCATCAATTTTTTGTTTCGCCCAAATTTTGGGAAGTATAGATTTAGAGGCATCATTCATATCTGAAAGCTCAAAGTCAAAACTAAAATTGACTGGAAGGTTGAAGGCTGAACCTTCAATGTGCATTGTTACTGCTTGTGCTTCATTGTAACGACCCGACAATATCAATTGCTGTCCTTTGTACAAATTGGGATAGGGGTAAGGATAAATATAATCAATGACATCTGGTTCAAAAGTGATTTCGGTATTGATTAAAACTGGATTGTTGATTGCTAGGAAATAACGTGTCAAGTCTTCCAATAAGTTTTCGGCTTCTATAAATTGTACCTGTCCATTGTTTTGTTGAGCCAACAAAGTCAGTAAAGCCCGATTCACATTTTGCCCAATACCAAAAGAAAACAAGAATACGCTGGTTTCTGATTCCATCAGTTGATCTTGGACTGCCTCTAAAATATAAGGGGTACTATTGGACGCTTGTCCATCAGTAAAAAACAAAATAATGTTGGCTTTGTCTGGATCAGTTGCCTCAAATTGGCTGATGGTATGTACCAGTGCATCTGCAATGTGTGTTCCTCCCCCACTCTCAATATTGTTTATATAAGTAAGGGCTGCATTTTGATTGCTTGGGGTATAAGCCATATGATCTGTAAAGCAGCTTTTTACATCTGAACTAAAGTCAACAATGTTAAAATTATCTCCTTCGTTCAAATTGTTGACAATAAAACTAGCCGCTTGCCTTGCTTGTTCAATCTTATCTCCATTCATACTACCCGAACGGTCTATGACCAAAGTAAAATTTTTCTCAATCACATCGGTGTCTACATTTGATTCAGGTTCTAAAATGAGTGTAACATATCCATTGCCATTGTCATCACATTGAAAAA
>JAHDIA010000344.1:0-2675 GCA_020631035.1 Chitinophagales bacterium
CTTAAATAATTTGCTGCCACGTTTGTCGTGACCAATGTGGTCAATCATAGCCATAAATATTTCATAGTCTAGAATCTCTCTGCTTTTTTCTTCTTGAACAATCTCCTCCTTAGTTTTCTTTTGTAGAAACAAGATGGAACATTGAGTTCCATTCCTTGGCTGAAAAGCATCTGCGTGTAAATCAATACTTGCTATTATTTTTGTGTTCTTAATTAGCCAAAATCGCAAATATTCAAGACCTGGTGCCCCAAGAATTGAATCAGGCAAAACTATTGCTGTCCTTCCTCCTTCTTTTAATAACTGAATAATTCTTTCTATAAAAAGCTGTTCTGGAGGAACACTTGACTGTAATCGATCCGTTTTTTGCCAGTTTCCTTCTGAATTTTTTTTTCATATATAACCGATTTCATATTGTTCTAAAATTTGCTGATCTTTTACTGGTATTTTTGAGCCGAATGGAGGATTTGTAACAATAATATCAAATAGTCCTATACTTTTATGATTTCTGATATTGATTGCTGCAATTCCTAAAGCTTGTGCAAGATGCTTTTTAGTCTCCTCACTCCATTCTTGTGGGGGAAGTAATGAGTTTAATTGTAAAATACTCCCACTACCATCATTATTCATTACCATATTCATTTTGGTAGCCTTTACTAAATCAGGGTTTATATCAAATCCATAAAAGTTTTCAGCTGCAATTTCTGATATTTTTTCGTTGAAAACCTTTCTTACATCAGTGCTCCACCCTTCTTTAATTCCGTATTGCTTTTCAAGCTTAGCGGTTAATCTATTTATCACGAAATTCATTGCTGTAACTACAAACCCACCTGTTCCACAACTACTGTCTAAAACTTTTTCATTGTCTTGTGGATTTATCATATCAACAGTCATTTTCATAACATTCCTTGGTGTAAAAAATTCTCCTCTGTCTCCTCTCAAATTTGCACCAACTAATTCTTCATAGGCTTTGCCCTTAATGTCTATATCTGTACTCAGTAGAGCATATTTTTGTAATTCTGCCACCAAGAAAGTAACAGTTCTAGGATGTAATTTTAATTCATCACTTTTTTCGAAAATCTGCCCGTGACGTTTTTTTACTTCATTAAATATTTTCGAAATCCTTTTGTAAACTGTGGCTTGTCCATCTTTATAATTCCTTTCCTTTGAGGTAGTATAAAATTCAATAGGTTTGAGTAAGTTTCTTTCATCATGTATTTTACAAAAGATAATTTTTAGAAACTCAAAAAATGCTGGTTGTTTTTGTAATCCCTCGTTTACATAGATGATATTATGGCAAGTTTTAAAAGTGAATAAAAGGTTATCCTCGTAAGCCTTAATCAGAGTGTTTCTGTTTAATCGTTCGCTTTCGTCTGTTGAGCCATCAGCTGAAGGAATATCATTAAATTCTTCAAAAACAGTTTTCTTCTTGTCGTTAATAATTTTTTTGTAAACCGTCTTATGTAATCCATTTGTCCACATTCCCCACTCACAATTGTTACAAGCTGCCATGTACGTTTTTAGCTGCTCAATGCCATTATTTTTATCAGTTGGTTTTACAGATTCTTTCTTACACTCAATGATTATTGATATATTGTGTTGGTCTTTCCTTTCCTCTTCAGACAAATCATCTGGGAATATTACAATATCTGCACGTTTTTTCCCAGAGCCCATTTGTACTCCAAATTCGACTTTTATTTGCTCTTTTAGATACTTATGTTCATTGACAAGTCGTTTTTCGACTGTTTGCCTAACATATTCTTCAGGTGTGTCCTTCCTAATTGTACCATCAATATAATCCCTAATTTTCCCTTCGGGTATTGATATAATTATCTTTGCTCCTGACATTTTTATAAATTGTTTTCTAGTTTTAGTCTTTTTATGTTTAAAAACATTTAAACCACTCAAAGTTTTGACATACAAAAGCTACTGCATCTAGTTCATTAGTAAAATTTGCTTCAATATCAGAACTTCCAGAGCTACTTGCATTTTCTGTCGCATGAACCTTAAAATCTGTTTTGGCTTCGTTCATCGATATATGAACTTGATAATCCCTTCCATTGCTAATTGAAGGCACTGTATTATGACAGGATAATTCCTGACAAGTATAACATCCAGTACCTTCACTAAATGTTAATCCTAATTCTTCAAATGATTTATAATCTTTCATATTATTATTTATATTTTTTTTTCCATTCTAAACAAAAACTCCCTCACCCAACCCTTAATCATTAAATATTAGTCACCATCATCCCCAACACCAAAAACATCCCTTTTATCTCCTCAAAGGAAATGCTGACATCTTCATAGTAAGGATTGTCTGAAGAGAAAATCAAGGAGCGGCTGTTTTCATTGACCTTCTCCAATCGCTTACACAGACAGTTGCCATCCGTAACAATCACAAAGCACTCACGTAAGTAGTGTCCAATTTGTTTTTCGTGATCCAATCGTTTGCACAATACTTTGTCGCTTTGTTTGATGCGTGGGAACATACTGTCGCCCATAATCTCAAAAATAACCGCCTCGCTGGGATGTGTCCCTTTGAGCATGCTTTGCGGTACTACTTCTTTGTCCAATTGTTTTTGTGGTTCTTGTTCTTCTAAAAATAAATAGCCTGCTTGTGCCAATGTCCGTACCAAAGGAACGCTCACCAATTTTCCCAATTTACTTTTGATGGC
>JAHDIA010000344.1:2685-6813 GCA_020631035.1 Chitinophagales bacterium
GCTTCGTCTTTGAATTCTTTGTTGGTAGCGAGGTAATCATAAAAATTTATGTTATAAACTTCTTTGATTTTTTCAATTGTTGCATCAGTAATTCCCCTTTCTCCATTAAGCATAGCACTAATATATTGTTGAGTCTTGCCAATGCCTTTCCCAAATTCTTTTTGTGATTTTATTTTTTCACCCTGCTTTAGATAAAAAATAATATCCCTTAAAGCTTTGATTTTAAAAGTCTTATCCATAATGAATTAAAATATGGGTTATTTTACATTCATTTTGTTTGAAAAATAACACATTTTGAGTGTATATTTGTATCGTAAAACAAAATGTTATACAAATCTAATGAATATTACAGCCAAAAATAAGGAAATGGAGGGAGAGGAACGGCGAACCGCCAATATGAATGTTCGCCTCTACCCCAGCGAATACCGAGCCTTAGAATTATTGGCGGTCAAAAACAAGATGAATTTATCGGAATATGTGCGAATCAAACTCCGAAAAATCATCAAAAACGGAAATTAAAAAATGAGCAGCCCACTCGGAAGGGAATGGTTCGAGTAAGCACGGAGTAAAGGGGTGAAAGCCTTTAGAATGTGTGGTGTGGCTGTCAGGTAGTCGGGTACATAAAAGGGATGTCCCGGCTGCCTTTCAAAAAACAACAAAAGATTTAAAAGTTTAAGTAGTTCTTTTTTTTTAGCCTGTTGAACTTGGTAACTCATCAGGCAAATCATTCCTCACGGGGAGGTTTTTAGCTGGCGTTAGTTTCCTCCCCCTTCTTTAAAACCGTAACTGTTAACCATATAAGGCATATAAGAATTTTATCAACCCTCAAAACTTTATACCTAAACTGGTACAATTTGAGGACTTATATGCACTTCAATATGCCACAAAGAGCATAGAAGTTGAAGCTTTTTCATTGTGTTTTGAATAAAATTTTAGACCAAAATTCAATTAAAATTTAATCTTATATGCCTTATATGGTTACAAAAATCAAACAATTTTTTAACCCTAATAAATTAAGCATCATGACGGCAGAAACAGAAAAGTTACACATCGCCCAACAACTACAAAAAGAGTTGAATCAAGAAAACCCATTGGTCGAAACACAGCTTCAACTCCTTGGGGAATATATGAACCGCCTAGCCGAAAAAGGCATAGGCGACAAAACCCCCATCGAAGCCAGAGCCTTACACCACCAAATGCTCACCAATTTCCGCTTTGCCCTCCTCCAAACCGACATCGGAATGGATCAACTCAAAGCCGAGAAGCAAGCCGAAAAAACCAAACTCGAAAGCGATTACGAACAAGTCGTTTTCCGCTTCACCAAAGTAAGATTGATTGAAGAAACCATCTCCAACATCTTAGAAAACGTAGAACTGTCCAACATCCACACCACCCGACTGTTCAAAGCCAAAACCGAATCCCTCACCTTAGCAGAATTGCTACAAAACGACATGATTGCACTCAATCAAGCCATCGTCGCCAAAACCAACGAAGGAAACCTCTACGGCTTAGTTTCCCCCAGTTCAACCAACGATACAGCCGCCGCCATGCAAGCCTTGGGCGCATTCGGCAAAAAAGCTTTAGAAAGCGAAACCGACCCAGTCAGCCAAACCGAGAAAAAGGAATGGCGATTGGAAGTAGAAGGCGAACCCACCCGTTTTATGACCAGCCGAGAAATGCTGATGAAAGCTTTTCCCCTTTTGTATGCAACTGCCATTAAAAACCCACTTACACCATCCGACAAAAACCTCCTTGGCGGTCTAGTCAAAGTCATTGGCGCAGCCAATCCACAGTAAAACCTCGAAACAAAAAACAATAACCCATTCCAAAGTAAAAAGGGATTAGGCGGACTTTGGTTTGGGTTTTTATTAAAAATAGTCTTATCAAATTATGAATGATTCCATAATAAAAACATACACATTGTATGAATTAAAGATTGTCTATCCTAAAACCAAAGAAAATGGATATGAAGATGATTCCATTGTTGAAATTCACACTTTGGATTTAATAAAAAATGGGTTTGATAATCAAGAGGAGGTTTACCAATTTATGCAAGAAAACAAGAATGTACTAAAGTTTCATGATTATGTTGTTTTACCAGTACTGAGTATCAACACAAACAATTCTTAATTTTTTATCAAAGTAAAATGAGCAGAACAGACAAACCCAAAAGCTTATATGTACGAGCGTCCAAACACGCAAGCAACATCATCAATCACTACGTCCAAGACCGAGACATTCAAGACCTCGCCCTCGAATGTTACATGGACAAACGCCCCAAGACCTATGCCGAAACCTACAAAGGCATCTACGATTTGAGCCGAAACACCAAATGGATATTTCATTTCATCAGCGGATTAATCGCTTGGGCATTTATGCAATTCTTGCTGTCCTATTTTATAACAGCAATGGGCGTTCCCCCTCCTCCCCCATTGTTGATTTGGGTCAATGCTGCTTTTGTCTTAGCATTGGCAGAATACGGACAACACAAAACCCTCAACACCTTATGGAAAGTCTATTTTCAAGACGGGCGCAAATTTGTCCCCAGCCTTGTTTTCCTAGTTGCTTTGTTCTCCCTGTTTTCCATCGTATCGAGTGGCTACTCCGCCTATTATTTTTTAGACGACAGCCAGTTTGCCAAAATAGGCGTTGCCCTATCCTTATTCGTTGAAACTATGATAGTGGTCAACAGTTACAACATCCACAACTACCGATACAAAACAGCCCTCACCGTCGAAATGATAAACGACTACACCAACGCCCATCCAAACAGCAACAACCCACTCGTCCCCAACTTTCACCACCCAAACAAATTGGGTCATAGTGAAACCCCATTGCATTCAAACAAAGTAAACGGGCACAACAAACACCTCAAAGAACAAACCTTCAATTTTCGCCCAAACCCTGTGATAACAATGGACAAGGAGGTAAAATCACTCAAAAAGAACAGCCGCAAAACAGACAAAAATGCATGGACAAAAACCTATCTAAATGGGCGCATCAGCACCTACAACAGACGCATAGAAAAGCGTGGAGAAAAGGGCGGAACAGATACCCAAAAAATGCAAAAACACTTCCTGTTGTTCTTAAAAGACAACTGGCACGATTTACAAGACGGAGGCGTCGTTCCCGACGTTCCCAACGATTTAAGAAAACAGTTTTATCAAACACAAAACAGCCAACCCATACGGGCATACATCGCCGAACAAAACAGCCAAACAGTAGGCGTTTAACAACAAAAACAATCATCAAAAATGGAACAATATGTGGTAAACAAACGCACCTTCAAAATCATAATGGGAATGCTGGGCGTCATCCTGTTTTTCCTCATTATCGCTGCCTTTTTTGCGGCACTAGCTTGGGTGGTTATTTTTTATAAAATTTTCATTTGTCTTTAAAACGAGAATAGCATGAACAAAGAATCTAATAACATTATTTCCATCATCGGAATATTCCTCATCGCAGCCATTATGATGATGCCTGTTGACCAAGGGCGAGTTGCCGCAGACATTGACGCAATGGGTACAGGCATCGCCAATCATTTTTCCGAATGCCCACGGGTCAACTTTGGCATCCAACAAGCGGGTGGGGTACTGCCATACTATCGCCAACAAACCCAACAAAGGCGAGATTGGCAAAACACCTACTATGCCAACCAACAACAAAAGTCCAGAAGACGATACTAAACCTTTGGCTCTCCACGATCAACGGAGCAGTCTTTACCAATAAGAGACAAGTCAGCTAGGGCGCAGTTGACTTGTTTTCTTCTTTTATCTAACCATATAAGTCATATAAGAATTTTCTAAAAACGGTTCAAACTTCTTTGTTCATTCTCAACTCAACTATTCACTATGCCCTTATATGTTTCTGTGGCTTAATGAAGGGCATATAAGCCAGTAGTTAAATCGGTTTTGAGTGAAACTTCTTTTGTGTAATAAAAATCTTATATGGCTTATATGGTCAATAAAAATTACATCAAAATGCCGAAAAGTGTTAAAAAACTTTTTGGCATTTTTTTTTGCGCCCACAGCTAGGGGATTTGGTCAAATTCAAGTGTTAAGAAAGGAATGTAATTAAAATACATATTTTGTAATTATTATACTTTATGTATAATTTTGTGAAAATCAT
>JAHDIA010000345.1:0-224 GCA_020631035.1 Chitinophagales bacterium
TCTAGGTCTTCTGGTGGTAATGGTATTTGCCCACTTGTCACAAACTTGATTTTTCCTCCTTCACTACATTGCATACAAGAACGATACAATAATGTCTTTTCACCTTTTACTTTTACATCATATGGGTCTTGCCAAATAGTAGGCTTCAAGGCACAAGGTGCTTTAGTAATTGCACACATTTTAAAGGATGGAATGTTTTGTATTGGTATTTTATCAGCAGTAGT
>JAHDIA010000345.1:278-6773 GCA_020631035.1 Chitinophagales bacterium
ATATGCGTATTGTGTGTTGGATTAAAAAAACCTGGTGCTGCACCTTTATCACAAATCATAATTGCGTCTTTAACAATGTATTCTAGTTCATGCGGCATCTTCTACTTTATTTTTTTGATTATTTAAAATATGTCAGTATCGCTAGATTCTATTCTAATGGTACTTGATCCAGCAACTACTATATCTTCGGCACCTATACTAGTTGTAGTTTTTCCAGAAAGATTTAAATTGGCTTCTTCACTTTTTACACTAACAGCTTGTTTAGCATTTATATCAACTATTGTCGTTTTACTTTTTGCTGTAAAATCTTTTTCTGAAGTCATACTGATTGTACCTGCTGCTCCCTCTTCGATTGGTTCTGCTGTTAAATCAATAGTATTTCCTCCAAGGACTTTTATATCAACCCCATTGATATCTATTTTCCCATCTTTTTTCATAGAAATTGTGCTGCTTCCACAACTCAAAGTAATGGTCTCAGCACTAGTAATGGATATGTTCCCCGCTCCGTCATAATGCATATTGTTGCCTTGGGCATCTCGCATTACTATACTTCCTTCATCTTCGTTTAGGGTCATTGTACTACCACTCTTGGTAGTAAAACTTTTCATTTTGTTATTAGCATCTCCCCCTGCTCCACTGATTCCGTGGAATAGGCTACCCATTACAAATGGTCGGGCAGGATCACCATATCGAAAACCTATCATTACTTGGTCACCTACTTCTGGAATTGTAACCCATCCCCTATTCGTCCCCACCTTATCACTTACCCCTGCATCTGGGGTCATTACCCGTATCCAGTTAGTGTGGAGTCCCTCTATCATTTGCCATTGGAATTGTACTTGAATACGACCTTTTTTGTCTGGGTCATCATTGGATAGTACAGTGGCTATTTGGGGATAGGCGGTGGGCATTTTTATGGCTGGTTCAGGTGGCACTTTTACCCCTGCGGGTACTGCCTCAAAGTAGTTTATATATGTATCTGTCCCTGTTGATTGATGGTGTACAGCTGTTACCAAGTATTGACCAAAGGGTTTGGTTTTCCAGGCTCCGACATTAAATACATTGGCTTTAAAATCTATGATAACGCCTGGTCGTAAATCTTGTTTGCTACTGTTGCCACTTGCCATTGATAAGTTCGCAGCAGCGGCATTTTGTATGTTTTCCAACATATCATCTAAACTCCCTTTATCAGGGACACGTGGACCAGAGCTAATACGTGGACTGAATATAAAAGTATCTTGAGCTGCTTTAAAAGCATGTGCTCCCAATTCTCCTAACCCCCTTACATTATTCTGAGTTACTCCCTCAATTGGTTGGTCTCGCATAGAGTGGTAGGAAAATGCTTCATATTTAACTGGTCGCACTTTGAGGGAGATGTTGACATTGTCCATATCTGTTCCATAAAAAAGTGGGATTACTGGTTTTTCACTAGGTTCGCCAAAGAGCAATTGTTCGCCATCGTAGAAGAACCATTCATTGTATTGACAGGCGATGCGCTTTAAGAATTGGAAATTGCTTTCTCTATATTGGGTCATATACCCAATGGTCGATTGGTACTTGGGATTGATGGTTGATTTTAAGCCTGCCATTACTTCGTCTACAATGTCTCTTAGGGCTTGGTCTGTCCAAGAGGAAAGGTGTGGTCCTGCTTCTAATAAAATGGTTTGGGAATAACCACTGACGACCAAATCTCCAAATAGTCCATAGCCATGCTGCATATTGACATTGGTGACTATGCCTACAAAAACATTTGTGCCCAATAATATAATGGCTACTTTTCCCAACCAATCTTTGGATTTGTTCAATGTATTTCCACCCAGCTCTTCAATAACTTCGTGTCCTATGACTATTTTAAAACTGTGGTGGTCGTACATTGTTTGTACCAGACTGAGGTGTTTAAATTCACTCAAGTTTGTACCATTTATTATTACTTTACTTATGGGTTTCATTTATTTTTATTTTTCAAATTTAGATTAGGGCTTAATGCTTACACATAATATGTTGTAGGAATATAATCAGGTGCAGGATAACACCCACTGTGATTAATCAGTTCTCTTACAACTGGTCTTTCTCTAAGTATTCTATCTCCATAATCAGTATTTTGTTTTATTTGCTCTAATGATAAGTGAGGACCACGATTATATCGACTTCCCGTTATCCTTATCTGCTCATCTGTTAAGCAAGTTGGGTTAAATACATAAGGAAAATCTATATTGAGTAAATCATAAAGATGTTTTGCAGATATTTTTAGATTCTCATAATCACTTTTAAGAAGCAATATTAAACTTGCTTTTTCAAAAGAATTTAATTCATCAATATTTCCTCCCAATGTTTCTGCTGCAACACGTAATTGAATGCTCACAGCCCCAAACGAAGTTTTATCAGGGTGTCTAAGTGAATCTTGATCTATCCAGCTAGGTATTATTGGATCAGCAGACCGCACACCATACGCTACATAGTCAATTCCATGTGGGTCACCACCAACTTCTATATATGCAACCCCAGCAAGTAAATCTGTAGAGATGTGTTCACTTGCTGCTATCTCTTTAATATTATTAGCATTATATTTCACCCAAGCATTTTTAAAATCATATACATGGTATTCATTCCCTCCAAGTTTTCTCGGAAGTTTCCATTTAATGAAATCCCAACTTGTCCATTTTCTATAACTCATTTCAAATTAATTTTATCATTTATAACACATACCTCCCCCATTACAAATTCCGAGTATTTTTCAAACTCGGAATTTGTTACACACCCCTCTCAGCCCGCCTACAAGTGACAGGTAAAAATCACAATTATTTAATAGTTAGCTATTGCCCTTTGTCCAATACTTAAATTTAAATATTGGACAAAGGCATAGCATTCCTATGCTATTCGTATAGACATACTTATAGCTAAGGTACTCTGTAACGTAAATTACAGAGTACTAAGTTGGATGGTTTATTTGTTACCCTATTGTTTAAATTGAATGAAAGTTGTTTTTGGTCAATACTTATCTATTTACCACATAGCCAATGATTTAGAAAGTATTGAAATTGGTGTGACTAGTAAAAAAACTAGTAATTGAGGTTTGCTACGATATTGCCGATCCACCAAAGAGTCTGCATTATTGTTTAGTGTTTTGTATAGCATTGTTACATAAAGGTTTAGTTAAAAAAGAAAAAACAACCTTTGCCATACCTTTTAATGTCCTATATTCTTATGACTTGATTTTTACAATGCTAATATACTACTGTTTTTGGTTTTTTTTATATATTCTAAAATAAATTTATTTATTTTTTTAATAAAAAATGTCTTGTATCATTTAAACCTAATTGGTTTTCATTATTGCTTTTGCTTTAATTTATTTAAATACAAAGTAACGGTACATCACAAAATTAAAACCTACTCCTACTAAAAATGATACTATGGTTTTGGATAAAATATAGTGTGTGGCAAAGTATTCGGTTAGCAAGTAAACGCCCAATGTATTTAAAATCAAGCTACTACAAGAGGTTAAAATGTATCTCAATAGTTGCCCGCCTATGCCTTCTTGGGTTCTTTTAAATGCCCAGTTTCTTCCTAGAAAAAAACTAACAATGGCCCCACAAAATGCGCCCAAGGCTGCCGAAGCTACATACCATACACCCAAGACTTCTGTAACAAAAATAAGTACAAAATAATCTGTAGCAGTTGCCACAAAGGAAGCAGCTTGAGAACGGAAAAAGGAGCCTATAAGCGGTTCTTTGCTTCTGTTTTCCATTGGCCATTAATTAAAAATAAATAAGACAATTAACTGCAATACAATATTGGCATAAATTCCTGAGAGTACATCGTCCATCATTACGCCCCAGCCTCCTGGAAGTTGTTCCATTTTGCGAATGAATAAGGGTTTGTAAATGTCAAAAAATCGAAATAAGATGAGTGCCAATAGTATATTTAAATAAGAGAAGGGAATAAATAGCAATGTAATCCATTGTCCTGCAAATTCGTCTATGACTACCTTGGAGGCGTCGTGCCCCCAATAGGCTTCTACTACATTGCCCGCCCAAACGCCCAGTATACAACTGAGCACACCGATGCCTATCATTGCTCCTAAAAACAATTGTGTTTGCGCTCCAAAAAAATAAAAGAGCAGCCCATACACCAATAAAGCGACCAAGGCCCCACAGGTACCTGGTGCAACTGGTGAATAGCCTGCTCCTAAAACGCTGGCAATGCCAATCGCCACACTCTTTTTATTCATAGTAATCTAATCCCAAGTGGGTAATCAATTCTTCTCCTCCGATGTGGCGAAGGGTATTCTTTAATTTTTCAAATTGTTTAAAGATGTCGTGTTGTGGATACAAGCCTTCTCCAATTTGTGGAGACTTCCAATAGAAAGACAACCATTCTTGTATACCTGCCATTTCTGCTCTAGATGCTAAATCTAAAAAGATTGCCAAGTCTAACACAATGGGAGCCGCTAAAATAGAATCTCTACACAAGAAGTCAATTTTGATTTGCATTGGATAATTTAGCCAACCAAAAATGTCAATATTGTCCCAACCTTCTTTGTTGTCTCCGTGGGGTGGGTAGTAATTGATGCGGACTTTGTGGTAGAGATCTTTGTAAAGGTCTGGATGCTTTTCTGGTTCGAGTATTTGTTCCAACACGCCAAGCTTGGATACTTCTTTTGATTTAAAGTTGTCAGGATCATCTAGAACTTCTCCATCTCTGTTGCCGAGTATGTTGGTGGAGAACCAACCTCTAATTCCCAACGAACGTGCTTTGAGCCCAGGAGCCAAAATGGTCTTCATCAAAGTTTGACCTGTTTTGAAATCTTTTCCTGCAATGGGTGTATTGGTCGTTTTTGCCAACTCCTCCAATGCCTTTATATCACAAGAGAGGTTAGGCGCACCATTCGCATAGGGAATGCCCATTTTGATGGCGGCATAGGCATAAATCATACTAGGTGGAATGTCTTTGTGATTGTCTCGCATTCCTTGTTCTAGTTTCTCAATGCTGCTGTGTACTTCTGATTCTCTGATGTAAATTTCGGTTGAACCACACCAGACCATCACAATGCGCTCACAGTTATGTTTTTCTTTGAATTGGCGGATGTCTTCCATCACAGCTTCTGCCAATTCCATTTTGTTGGCGGCTTCTTTGATGTATGTTCCGTCTAGTTTTTTGACATATTGTTTGTCAAAGACCGCTTTCATTGGTTTGATTTCTTCCAGTTCAGTTTTTAACTGGTCTAGTAAGTTGCGATCAAGTACACCAGCATTGACTGCCGCTTCGTATACATTGTCTTCATATAAATCCCAACCTCCAAAAACAATGTCGTTGAGGTCTGCTAATGGTAGAAAATCTTTGACCAATGGGTTGCGTCCTTCGGTTCTTTTGCCTAAGCGGATGGTGCCCATTTGAGAGTAAGATCCTATGGGTTTACCTATGTTTTTTTTGATGGCTATTGTCCCTGCGATGAAGGTCGTGGCTACTGCTCCCATTCCTGGAGTGAGTATGCCTAGTTTTCCATTGATTGGTTTAAGGTTTATTTTGGTGTTATCCACATTTAGTGTTTTTAATTATTCAATTTTTGCCAATCGACGAAGGACTATCCATTGTAAAATACGCCTGATAGTAGCGGATAGCTCCCATTCAATGGGACTAGCAGCGGATAGCAGGGAGTCGCCCACCCACAAAGCAATGAGCATTCCGTCCTAATCCTCCACTAATCTTTCGTCAAGAACAAGATCTTCTTCTTTCTTTTTAAGAACATCTTCAATTTTTGCTTTTTTTTCTAATTCTTTTTGCGCATACATTAAGCGTTGATAGGCGGTATGATTGGTCCATATCGCCAAGATGGTAATGGGAAAAGTAAAAATGAATATGGTTTCAAAGACGGGCATGGGCAAGGCTGGTATGTTGATTTCAAAATCTCCACCAAAAAAGTGAGAAAAAATACCACAGGCAATAGCCGAAATGCTAATAATTAAAATGCGCTCTGGCCGTTGCATTGCCCCAACACTACAGTTGACCCCTAAGCCTTCTGCTCTTGCACGGGTGTAGCTAACCATAATGGAGCCAATCATTGCTACAAAAGCGGCGATTGAGCTCATAAAAAAATTATGTTCGACCATATAATAACAAATCCCAAAAAACATCACCAATTCACTGTAACGGTCTAATACTGAGTCGAATAAAGCCCCAAATGGACTCGCCATATTGCCCTCGCGTGCTAGGCGACCATCCATCATATCAAACAAGCCAGCAAACAAAATGGTTGCGCCCGCCCAAGCAATATAGGTATGATCGGTTCTATCTCCATACTCTGCCCCATAAATCAGAATTACTGCGGCTAAGATGTTGATAAACAAGCCAAAAAGGGTGATCATATTGGGAGTAACCCCTATACGAACAAGCAATTTGATTATGGGATTGATTGTAGTATATACCAATTGTTGCCCTCTGAGTTTCCACATAACTGGCAGCTTTGATTCGGCTTGCAAGATAGAACAAAAACGGGAA
>JAHDIA010000346.1:0-5539 GCA_020631035.1 Chitinophagales bacterium
TTTCCACATAACTGGCAGCTTTGATTCGGCTTGCAAGATAGAACAAAAACGGGAATATCTTGGAGTCTACTAGATGAAAGTAGTTGTTATTTTAACATTTGTTGAAAGTTTGAGGATTCGGGAATGCTAACTTTATCAACAGACTCGTTCAAGGAAAATTTATCTAACAAAAGAAAAAAACATCCTTCATTCCCTCCAAGCCCCTTTGGGCAAAGGTGTCTTTGAGCATCTGCTGTACATCCTTGATGGCTACTGCTACAATGATTTGAGGTTCATTGAGTTGCCATGCCTTCTCACTTGCTTGCATCTCAATTCCATATATGTTGTGTCCGATTTTGTTGGGATTGTTGCAAACCCAATGTATGGATTGCCCTTGCTCGTTCATATAACGGGCAACTGCTTTGCCTTTTTTGCCTGCTCCCCACAATACCAAAGGGCGGTCTGTATCGTGATTTAGTTTTAAAAAGTAATGGCATTTGATTTGAATGAATCCATTGTCGGCATAGTCGGGAGAGTTGCGGGAGGTTCGCTCTGAATAATCTCGCCAGTGGTGTAAGGTTTCATTGCAAGGGATGCATTTTAAACCACTTTGGTAAAAGCGAAAACATAAGTCATAATCTTCGGGATACAAATCGCTGTCAAAGGCTCCACTTTGGTCCAGGTCGGTTCGGTGAAGCATCCAGCAGGGTGAGGGAATGACACACTCTTTGTATAGTTCTTGAAAATTTTGCCCTTCTTCGGTCAAGCGATTGAGCCATTCTTCGTAGGCTTGATAACCTTCGCCCAATTGGGTTGCTGAAAAATATCGAACCTTGCCTATTGCCAAATGTCCCCTACCCCACTCTTTTAAGTTCTTATAAAGTACACTCAGTTTATTGGGTGTCATCACATCATCCGCATCCATTCGGCTGATGTAGGTGCCTTCGGAATTTGTGTAGGCTAAGCGCAATGCGTGAATGATGCCTTGCCCTTCGTTTTGTAAGACCTTGATGCGTTGGTCTTTTTGGGCATAACTCAACAAAAGCTCATTGGTATGGTCGGTAGAATGATCGTTGACCACCAACAATTCCCAATGGGTATAGCTTTGCTCTAATATTGAATCCAAGCATTCCGCTAAATAGACTGCCCCATTTTTGACAGGCATCACTATACTAATCAATTCTTGAGGCACGTCTAATAGGTCGCTTTTAGCACTTTATTGGTCAGATTCTTTTTGGTAATGGCTGCGGCGGTAATCAAACCTGCTGCTAGTGCACCACCTACTCCAACGGTTACGATGTCCTGCCCTGTCAAATACAAATTTTTGATGGGCGTGTGTGCTCGTAAAAATTTCAATTCAAAACGATCGGGTGTGTGGTCGATTCCATAAATTTCGCCCTTTTCGTAATTGACAAAATTTTTGGTACTCAAGGGAGTAGACAATTCATACATATCGACCTTACCACGCATTTGGGGTTCCCTTTCGTAGAGGGTTTCTAGTAAACGTTGAGAGAGTTTTTCTTTTTTGGCTTCATAGTCTTCCCCTCTTTTTTTCCAGCGGGTGCCTTCCCATTCGGCAAACTCTTCGTAGGGCATTAGGGTAATGATGTCGACGGTGCTTTTGCCTGGGTAGCGATTGGACCAGTCGGGATCTTTGGCAGCGGGAAATGAAACATAGACAACAGGGAATGGATTGTCAATGTCCTTGATAAACTTGGCTACATTTTCGTCGTGAGTGCCTTCCTTGGGATAAATCCAATAATTGGCTTTGGGCATATTCAATTCTTCGGGCGAGCCATTTAGACCAACATACAAACAAATGTGCGCCACCGATGGGGTGATTTTTTGGAGTTGTTGGTCGAGTTTGTGTTTTTTGACAAGCTCACTTGGAATCATTTTTTGGTAAGTGGTTTGTATGCCCGCTCCACTGATGATTTTGGGTGCCTTAAACACTTCCCCATCTTGCATTTGCACCCCTACTGCACGATTCTTTTCAATGACGATTTCTTTTACTTCTGCATTGGTTAAAATGGTCCCACCTGCTTTTTCGATTACGGGATCAATGGTTTCGACTATCTGTGACGAACCGCCTATGGGAAAATAGCCTCCAGAAAAATAATGTCTGACCAATGCGGCATGCATGGCAAAACTACTTTTGGAAGGTGGCAATCCATAGTCTCCATATTGGGCCGTCAAGACTTTAATAAGCTCTTCGTTTTGGGTGAGTTCTCGGATGGTTTCCAAGGTTGTTTTGCGAGAATATTTCAAAAAATCTTTGCGCATCATCCCGCCCGTCATTTTACTCATCAAAGGAGGTAGGGCTTTTTCCATAAAGAAGGTGCGTCCTGCTTTGACTGCGGAAAAAACCAAATCGAAATATTTGTCAATGGCAACTTCTTCTGATGGGAATTCTTGCTTGAGCATTGCCTTGAGGTTTTCTGCTCCTTTGGGAAAGTCATATATTTTATCTCCAATCACTACCCTATCGTATACGTCTCCCATATCTGCCCATTTGAGCTGTCCATCAGAGACATAGTCGAATATTTTTTTGGTAAGACTTTTGTCTCGTCCCACTTCACCGATATAATGAATGCCTACATCCCACTCATAGCCACGTCTTTTAAATATGTGTGTGTATCCCCCAGCCGTATAGTGGCGTTCTAAGACCAATACTTTTTGTCCTTCTTTGGATAAAATAGCAGCGGTCGCCAAACTACCCATTCCTGACCCAATGATGATGGTGTCGTAGGCATCTGCTAATTCGTATTTTTTTTTGTAGGATTGGATCATATTGTTAATTCAAGATTTAAAATTAAAAATTGAAAATTAAATGAATTTTCAATTTTCTAGTTTTTAATTTATACCAGTATTAATTTTTGCATTTTGTTTTTTTAATTTTTATTGTGCAGCGTCATTGACATTGTGGCTACGTCTTGGTCAGGTTAGCCAACGCATGTTCTGGGCTGTGTCGTAAATTTCATCCACCCGCTCATCCTGCGCTTTTTTAAATTTGAACATTTTCGCCCGTTTTCGGTTCATTCGTCCGTTTTCGGTTTATTCGCCCGTTTTCGGTTCATTCGCCCGTTTTCGGTTCATTCGCCCGTTTTCGGTTCAGACACACGGCCGTGTGTCGCTACGGGTATATCACAATTAATTATGTTTCGGCTATGCCACCTATGTTTGTTATTTTGTTGTTGATTAATTTTATTTCTAATCCATGTTCGGTATCTAATTCATAATTGAACACTATTTGAATGGCATCTCCATCTAAAATCCTAATGTACTTTATTTCTTTCATATAAACAAAGTGTTTGCTACTATTGTCGATATTCAGGGGTGGATGTTTTTCGCCTGCTGCCAATTCTTTTCCATTGAAATTGTCTGCTTCAAAATCTTGCTCGTAAAAATGGGCGTAATATTTTTGGTAAAAGGCAAAGGCTTGGTTTTGCATCTCAACAAGTATGCTAGGGAATTGTTCTAGGAAATTTTGGTAAGTTTCTTGGTAAACATTAAGTTGATTTGGGCTTGGTGTGTCTTCTATTTCTTCACCTTCTTCGTCATATTCTGCTCCTAGAAAAATGGTGATGTTTTCTGGGACAAATGGTGGGATATTTGCTTCCAATTCGGCAGAGAAACCTGCCCAATCTTCTTCTACCATTCCCCAATATAGATGTGCATGATTCATTGCTCATTAATTGTGTTACTAGGTTCTATTAAATCCCACAGATTACCATACAAATCTTCAAAGACACAAACTTTGCCAAAATCTTCAACAGAAGCTGGTCTGTATATTTTGATTTGGTGTTTTTGAAGATTGGCGTAATCTCGATCAAAGTCGTCGGTGTGTAGGAACAAGAATACCCGATTACCTGTTTGATTGCCTACTCTGCTTTGTTGTTCTTCGTTTTTGGCTTTGGCTAGAAGTAAATTGCAACCGCCTTCACCTTTCGGTTTGACAATTACCCATCTTTTGGTTTCGCTTCGTTTGGTATCTTCGACCAAATCAAAATTGAGTTTGTTGACATAAAAGTCGATGGCTTCGTCATAATCTTCAACAATGAGGGCGATTTGTACAATTTGTTGGTTCATTGGTATACATTTATGTTATTTGCCAATTTTTGATTACAAAAGAACATATTTTTTTGTAGTTTAGCTAATATTTGTACGTGTTCTGCGAATGCGAGTGAATGTTATAAAATAGCCGAAACGTCGGACCGCCCGATAGAAGCGGTTACCCCTGTAGGGGCAATGCCTTGTGCTTGCCCTGGAAGGAGTAAAAGCGGATAGCGGGGACACAAGTTGCGATGAAAAATAAAACATTTGCTCCTACACTTGTTAACATCAGTTTGACTTAAAACTCTCTACAAAAACTCTACCCTATGAAAAAGTTTTTTGCCTTCACCATTTTATTCCTCCTTTGTTTTTCTGCTTGGTCACAAACGAGTTCGCTCACTCGACTCAATGACCCTGTTGTAATGACGGGGGCGGAATTGTCTTCCTTTTCTAGTTTGAATCCTAGCGCAATTGTGGGATTTAAATTTGAAAATGGTACTTGGACACAAATCCCCATTCAAGTGGATGAAAAAGCTATGGTAGACATAGTGACTCCTTATGGTCCTTTGGCAGCAGCGGCTGGCTATCCACCTGATCCATCCAATCCTCAAATTTTGGTTTATTGTGATCCCAGCACTTATATTGGTGCTGATCCTATTGCCAATTTTGATGCAGATGATGAGTTGGTTTTTATGGTCAAAGATGCTGGTGGTGCATCGGATGGCAGTTTGCCCAATGGGGTAATTGATGGGACTTGTCAAGAAGTTGCCATCAATGATCCTTTGGGTGGTTTGGGTTATGTTTATTTGTACGAAAACGATGGTTCTTTGCAACAAGATGCTGGTGTGAGTTATGTGAGCTATACTTCTGATGTAACTACCAACGCTGGCTTTCCTGCTCACACCAATGGAACCAATAATGAGCATACCACCATTAGCACAAGTCAATACTCTTGGCATTTTTCTGCTGAATGGGTCAGTGATGAATTAAAAATAGTTTTGGGCAATAATACAGACATATTGGATAGATATAAAAACTTTTTCTCCAATAGTACTTGTATTAGAGATGAGGATTCTTTCTCAGCAGCAGAAAATGCTTTTCTTACGGTCCAAGCTGGTCCTTTGCGTGTCATTCGGTCTTATATGGGTGCCAACAGTGGTCCATTGACGCAAAGAACCCACCTTTTTTATGAAGGTAGACAAGACATTTATACTGATTTAAGGGTACACAGCATTGTTAGTATTTTTGATGTTTTTGATTACAATAGCAATGCCAATGGTATGAGCTATACCAATAATTTAAATGCTACATCTGTCAATATTGATGGGCAACAAGACGCTCCATCATTAACGGGTTTGCTTGAATGGGAACAGGTATCGGGTACACCAGGTACGCTTTGTATTCTGCATCGTCCCATTACCAATTTAACGACCAGCGATGCCACTTTTACCGCTTACTATGATGACAATTCCAACAATCCTGCCAGTAATTGTACTGGAGATGGAGC
>JAHDIA010000346.1:5549-6033 GCA_020631035.1 Chitinophagales bacterium
ACAAGTGGTGTTGGGGTGCTGTTTAACAATGGTAGTGTGTGTACCGACCCAATGGGCAATGGATGTGCTGGTACTCAGTGGCTAAGAGATTTGCAATCTCGAAGAATCTTATATGTAGCTGCTGCCAATGCTGCCTCTACTACAGCTTCGACTTACAACAACCAATACAACAACCCAATGACAAGCACAGTTGCTGCTTGTCCACTTGTTGTCAACAATTATTCTTTAGATTTAAAAGTGTTCTTGGAAGGTCCTGCTCAAATCAGTGGCAATATGAATACTGATTTGTTGGCACTTTCTTTATTGCCTTTGTCGCAACCCTATAATCAGGCTCCTTGGAATTATACAGGAACTGAATCTCTTGCTAGTCCTGCAGCTTTTCCTAGCAATACCGTTGATTGGATTTTGGTAGAAATCTTAGATGGTGATCCTAGCAATGCGACTACTAGTGTCGTAGAGCGTCAGGCTGCTCTCTTACTCAACA
>JAHDIA010000346.1:6043-6692 GCA_020631035.1 Chitinophagales bacterium
ATACCAATGGTGATCCTTTGAAGTGGAATAATTTACAAGCGGGTCTCAATTATTATGTGGTGGTACGTCATAGAAATCACGTAGCTGTTTTGAGTAGTGCGCCCATTGCAGCCAGCAGTGCTATGGTTTATGATTTTAGCAGCAATGTCAATCAGGCTTATGGAGTGTCTCAACAAAAATTATTGAGCAATGGCAATGCTGCTATGAAAGCTGGGGACATTACCAAAGACCACATCATTCAAAATACCGACAATGATGCTTGGAAATTGGCTCCTGCTATCTTGAATCAATACCACCCAAATGATTTGAACTTGGATGGTGTGGTACAAGCAACCGATTACGATTTGTGGTTTTTGAACAAGGCGTTCAATGGGCATCCTGCTTCACAACCTTAATGCTACAGAGCTTGTTTCTACTTGACACAAAAAACCGTCAATCTTTTGTTGCTCTATTTTTTTTATAGGCGCAGACTTGGGTGTTTTATTCGTTTCTTTGCCTTTGCTGTAAACAACAATTAGGAATAGAATACTCAAAGCTATGAGGTTCGCTATTTTTAGGGCTTGTATGGATAACATAGGCAATCTTTGCTTGTATAAATAGAACAAGCAAAGATTGTTTTACCCTAATGCATCATCCATTTATTGAGTTC
>JAHDIA010000347.1:0-4376 GCA_020631035.1 Chitinophagales bacterium
AAATCAAAAACCCCCCTCCACACAAGGTGAAGGGGAGTATCCCAAATGAAAATATTTATATAATTTTATCTATTACAAACTTGCATGACTTAGGATTTAAGTTTGGAAACTTAAATCTACAACCGTTTTATTTAGAATCTACCACCGTCGGCATCGCAATTGCAAACCAATGAACAAGTACACGCTGGATATTCTACACTAGGATTGGTAATGGATACTGTAGGTGAACCCATATCACCCGCAAAACTCATAGTACCAAATCCTGTTCCGTCGGCATAGTAGTATACTTCTAGTGTATATATTCCTCCACCCATATCGGTCAAAACAGTTCCGCTTGTGATGGCTGTCTCATCACAGTTCAATGCATCACCTGCGGCTGTAACCGTAAACATTTCTCCTACAGTAGCTGGGGTAACCGTTATTTGAATGACATCTACCACCAAGTCTGTCTCTGTAATGTTGCCATCCATATCCAAATCAATGTTTCCTAAACCTGCACCACAAGTCACTATTGGCTCTGCACAAGAACAAGGATCAATGATGTCTATGGTGGTTGTTGCATCAGAACAAGTTGCTGGTGCTGCAGCCATCATTGAGCCCATACAAGTGCCATCATCGGCATCAGTGAAATTAACAGTAATATTGCCTCCACTGATGGGAAATGGTCCATAAGAAAGCGTTGTACCATAGGCAACACCTGCATTTCCTTGATCGTCGTTAAAGGTATTGCTTGCTCCAACTGTTGGATTTGAACCATTGACCAAAATATCAAAGGTATAGGTATCATCACTAGGGTCGCCAGCTGTACCGTTATTGTCACAAACAATATTGATAGCAGGGTCGGGCGTAATCATACACATTGCACAACCTGCTGCTGGTATACAGCCTGCTTCTACTGCTGTTTCATTGGCTGGAGAAGCACACAAGGCTTCCATAGCTGCCAAAGCTGTTGGATAACTAATGCTCCATTCGGCTGTTCCGTCAGCAGGAGCGGTTGGACAAGTTGGGGCTGGATTGACTCCTGTACCACCAACCAAAGCAATGTCATATAAACATGTTCCTGTATTGGCTGGTGCCACAGGATCGGTTGAAGGACAAGATCCATCTACTGCTGCACTAAAGCCAAAGTTGGCTGGGTCGGGATAAACAGTAAAAGTTGCTTGCAACAAACCACAATCTGTTTGATAAGCGGTTGTTCCTAAATAATCTCCAAGTGCTCCTATTCCACTATCAAAACAGTAAACATCTTCTCTAGGTTGTAAATAGACCGTATAGATAATGGGATCACAAGTTGTATTGGGGAAACTGGCTGTTGGTAGTGTAATGGTACAGTCTCCAGCAATATTGGCAGTAAAGCCAATGGCATCCCCTACATTTAATCCATTGGCAACAGGGTCCATAGTATAAGCATACATTTCACCAGCAAACAATAGGTCTGGTTCTGCACAACCATTGCCTGGTCCTCCCCCTGCTAGAAAAGAGAGGTTTAGACCAGAACAATCTGCAAAAGAAACCACTGGGTCAACACCAGCACAGACATCTGTTACGCTTGGTCCAGTAGCGGTTCCAGCATCACACACAGGATTGAGCGGTGTAACTGAATTGGCTATACAAGCAAATTGGCAGCCATCTCCATCGGCCGTACCAAAACCTGATTCGGCGGTTACACAAACAACATAAGTTGTGCCTACCATAGCTCCACTAAAAATGTTGGTTGCAGTAATATCGGTTGGTGTTGCACAACCTGCCCCATTGGGATCGTAAACCTCTAGAGCAGTAATTTGTTGGAAACAAGAGTTCGGATCATCATTGGGATCCCCTGTTGGATCATTGATTTCAAATACAGAAGTACCACTTAGCACCCCAAAAGAGGTTGTAGTCGCCACATATTCAAAACATTGGGTAAAGCTTTGATTGGGATCCCCTGCCACAAAATCTACAGGGTTTGCCAAACAATTTTCTCCTCCCCCATTTGCTATTTCGACAATAGAGGTCGCAAAGGTATCATCTGCTGTTATATATACACCACAAGAGTTGGCAGCCGCATCGGCACAAGTAGATGCACAAGGTGGTGGACATTCTGGTAAGGCAACGGATAAATTGGTATCGTCTACACAAGAAAAGTCCGCATCGTCTCTTACATTGACCGTTACATTGCCCATAGCTGTTGGTCCAGTAACAGTTGTTGTCACACATACATTACCAGTAGTTGCACCAGCCGCCGCATCAGAGGTTACAATTCCACCTACTTCAATATCGTAAGCTCCCGAACCATCGGTTACATCAAAACATACTTCAAAAGTAGCATTATCGCCGCTACAGGTAGCAGCCGTATTGAGGGTAACATTGGTAATGGCACAAGCAGTTGCTGCACTTGGGTTGTACATCCAGTCAGCACACGCATTGTCCAACGATGTTAAACCAAAATCTGGAGCCACTGGGTCCACAGCATTGGCATTACAAACAACAGGGTTCATCAAAGCGGTACATTGGGTAGAACCAGTACCTGGGTCGCCAGCATCGCCTCCAATATGTCCAATACCCAAAGCGTGCAACATTTCGTGAACCAAGGTAGCGGTATAGCTATAATTACCTGCACAACCCGAACCATTGTTCATTACAAAGAAAGGCGTAATGTTCGTCTTCCAAAAATCGCCACACAAATCTTGGTGACAAGACGTCAATGAAAACGAACCTCCAATACCCAAAACACCTTCGCAAGTGGCATTCAAATCGGTTATTTCGTTACACGGATCATCCAAGAATACCCACATTTTGTTAGGGTCAGTGGGTGGGAAACCTCCACTACAATCCAAAGCGTCATTGGCTGCTGAACCAGTAAGACACATTGGTACACAGGTACCAACTCCTGTATAAGAAATGTTGACGCCTGGCATTCCATTCATAGTAGTAATGGCATTTTGTAAATCTGTCACTGCTGCTGCATTGCTAGGGTCTGTACTGGCTCCACTTGCCAAACAAACATTCCAATTATTGGTCTCAAATTTTCCTGGTGTATCTGCTGCACAGCTTGTTTGGTCACCCGCTTGGGCATCACCAAAAATGGTGGTACAATGTGCAGGTGGGTCATTAGGACAAGGAGCTTTGTAGTCATTGCCTCCTTGTGTTTTATCAGAGTGGTCATGATGGTGGTGATGGCCATGTTGCCCATAATCTATATTCATCATACCCGCTTCTTCACTGTTCCAAGTTTTCTGATTGTTGATATAATCTTTGAGGTGGGTAAGCAAAGCCTCTTTTTCATACACTCCATAAATATTGGAATTGACGTGGCCAGCAAATTTCAATCCATTGATGCTCTCATTGTGTCCAAAGACAATTTTACCTTCTACAATTCCCTGTTCAAAAACACTTACCGAAAGTAAACTCGCCTTGTATTCTCCCAGGGAGTTCACATTCAAATAAATAAGGTAAGTCTTTCCAACACCATAATCGACATCACCATCAATTTTATAGATGGGACCATCTGTACCATAGCGTCCACTGTATTCTCTTACTTCAATGTAATCGCCTACAGTAAAATCTCCTTTGAGTACCTCTAAAATTTCAAAATTATTAAGGTAGGTATCTCCATTTATATGTCCAAGGTTGGTGCCGACTATAACGACTTCAGACATATCACTCATTTTTCCCAAGTCACTAGGAGGGACAATTGTTGTTGCGTGCATTTGACATACTGCGCCCAGCAGCATTATCAATGCTAGAATAGTTTTCTTCATTGGGTTTATTTCTGGTTCAATTATTATATACAACAAACCTATTTTGCCAAGCAATTGCCTAGCAGTCAAATATTTAAATATATTTGATAAAGAAGTTTGTTTTTCCAATAGCAAAAATATAAATAAGTGTTAAAATTACACAATAATCCATATCATTTTTTTCTATTCATATATATACTCTGTTTCAAGCAATAAAAAACTTATTTAAATAAAAAGACATATAATTCTTTCACAAATTCATTTATATCTCAATATTTTATTCATAGGACGGAATGCTTAGGCTTCGTTTGTGGGCGACTTCCTGCTTTTCGCTTTTGCATGGCAACCGCTGCAATCAGGCGTAGGCATCGGTTCTCTTGGTCCTTCGTCGTTTCGTTTTTTCCATCCGCTTCACGCCATTTTTTCGCCCATTTCGGAATTGTTTCGCCCATTGGGGGATTGTTCACCCGTTGGGGGTTGTTGCCGCCCGTTGGGGGTTGTTGCCGCCCATTTCGGGTAGACACACGTCCGTGTGCCTCTACGTGGGAATGGGGAATGGGGAATGGGGCAATCACACATTCAACATTTCAACCATTCAACATTTCAACCAATTCAACCAATTCAACCAATTCAACCAATTCAACCAATTCAACCAAT
>JAHDIA010000347.1:4476-6665 GCA_020631035.1 Chitinophagales bacterium
AATTCAACCAATTCAACCAATTCAACCAATTCAACCAATTCAACCAATTCAACCATTCAACCATTCAAGCAATTCAACCAAACAAAAAAAGGAACAACATCACTATGGACATTGCTCCTTTATTTCTTTAAGGTATATTTATTGTTTACACCTATTTATTCATTTATATCTAAACATTAGAAACGACCACCTTCGGCATCGCAGCTAGTAGACACAACAAAAGTACAATTTGTTGTTGCCATACACCCATCAGCACTGGTAAGTGTCAAGGTTAAATCATATGAACCTACTCCCGAAATCAATGCTGGATCAATTACGTCATCACTAGGATCAACTGTTCCCATATCGTCTACAAAAGCTGCTCCAGTACCACTATAAGTTGCTGCTATTAATCCAGCAACAGTATTGGCATTATTGTCTGCCGCAGAAAGTGTAACAGGAAGTCCGCACAAATCAACCGCAGGACAAACCATAGCAGGTAAAGGTACTTCAAAAACAGTCACATCTACTGTTGTAAATGGCGTACAAGCTATATCAGTTGGAGCTGGTGACAAATAGGCTACTACAGTATAAGTACCTGCAGCCAATCCTGCTCCCATACCCGCTAAATTTGCGGTTCCAGCAGCAGGTGCAACACCTGTTCCACCATTGAACAAACCATCTGGAGCAGTTGTATATGGGTTAGAAAGAGATCCTCCACCATTGTAATAGCCAAATAGAATGTCAAAATCTGCTTCACCATTGTCTGCCATTGCCAACAAAGTTCCCATAGCCGAAAGGTCAAATGTTTCACCTGCACAAATAGGACCAGTTGTTGTAACAGCATCTACAGTAGGACAAACAATACAAAGTCCACTTGCATCTACCACAAAAGATGTATATGAGGGACAACCAGTAGCAGGATCAATGTATTCGACGTAAATAGTTTGTGTTGCACTAACTGCTGCAAGCGTTGTACCAACCTGAGGGGGGGTACCTGCCAATGCCGATGTTGGTAAAGTATTGGGATCTGTATCATAAAAAGTAAAAGCTGTTGCATCATAATTAGGTGTAAAATCAACCAAAGCATCATTGGTCAAATCCAAATCGAACGAGCCGTCACCACAAACAGGTGCAACAGGTGCAACAGCAATCATAGGAACGTTGTCAGGAGGCGCAACAATTTGAGGATTAGAGGTAACCATTCCTGCACAACCTGCATCATCAGCCATACCCACCAAATCATACGTACCAGCACAAACATTGCTCAAAACAAATGGTGAAGTAGCTGCTACACCCGACATCAATACTCCATCAACAGTATAATCAAATTCCCAAGGACCTGTACCAGTAAACTCAAAAGTAACTGTTCCATCACAAGCAGGTGAACAAACAAATGCATTTGTAGAGCCCATAACTGTACCTGTTGGGGTAGGACGAATGTTTACACAAGCTTCGTCTGCATCTACAGTACCTGTACACATGACGCCACCTTCATCTACAACCGAGACCAAAGTAATTTTAATCTCATCGGCTGTTGGTCCAGTGATGGTAATAGGACTCCCTGATGTAAATCCAGCAAGTGGTGGTTGAGCCACTCCGTCAATTGCATATTCCAAAGTATAAGGTCCTGTTCCAGATGTAATGTTTACAATAACATCTACACTAGCCTGATCTGCTACACAAACATCTACAGCAGTCAAGACCAAATCCGCTTCGGGACAATCCATATCGAATGCAAGTGGTGTACAAGCGTCATCACAAGTCATATCTCCATTGGCACAAGAGGGTGTACAATTGACCAAATCAAGCCCTTCAATAATTCCCAAAACATATATATCACCAGCAGGACCAAAATTACAATAAGTTTCATCTAAGGTAAAGCTTGTCATCAATCCATTCGGTCCGCCAAAAGAAGTAGGCAAATCCAAAGGACAATCGGCATTGCTAGGAAATCCTTCAAAAGTTTGGGTTGTACCAGAACCATCTGGAATGTGCCCTACCGAGCCACCATTGCTTTCACTAGTTGGTGCATAAACAATATTGGCATCTCCATTCATAGGCAAAGTAACACTACCTGCTAAACAGCTTCCCACAGAATTATATGCTAAAGTAGCACCATTGTTATGCCCTGCAGACCCTGCAGTACCCCAAGCCAAACCATTGACAAAGGTATCTGTATCATCAAAAAGATAAACAGCTTCTTCACT
>JAHDIA010000348.1 GCA_020631035.1 Chitinophagales bacterium
AATAAATTGTAAAATGGAGTTTGTTATAGTTCTCATCCCTTTTTTAATGTTTACAGCATTTGTGCTATTTATGATGAGATTCTTTGTATCAAAAACAGGTGGATGGGTTTGATTTAAAGCATAAGTTAAAGAAACTAGGAGGACGAAATAAAAGATTGCCATCTAAACTTCATTATCAAATGTATATTGACAAAGATGTAAATATGGGTTTGGTTAAATCAGTTGAGAGAAAGTTGATGGGGGAGGTATATAAAGTTGCATATTCCATCATTCCAGAAGAGGCAATTTATGATAAACAATACTATAAGAACTATGTATACAAGACATATTTTTCAAATTTGATGTGGAATTTTGTAAGAAGGGAAGACTTAGAAAAAAAGTATGATCACTATATTGCTGCTAAACAATTTGAAAGCGGAGTGTATGAGGTTAATGATGAAATAGTCGGAAAGAAAGATTTAGCTGAAACACTCAGAACAGAAATAGTAAAGTCTGATGATTATCTGATTGATTTGGAAATCAATAATGAAGCCAATTTTGGATCATATCTTAGATTTAAGTTAACTTTGGAGGAAGTGATACACAATTTAAGAAATGATTATGCACTGGCAACATATGGTGAACAGTATGATATAGATATGATGAGTATTGAAAAACAACGCAAGATCGTAACGAAATACCCTATAAGATTTATAGAAAGTCGATAAAAACAACGATAAAAACAAACAATATGAATCTATTTGCAATTATAAACTGTTTTCCTGGTCTGGGAAGACCAGAATTACAAGAAGTAAATGTCTTGTATGTTTTAGGAAGTTTGTTGGCATTTTTATGTGTTCTTCTTTGGATATGGGAGAATGTACTATCTGAAAAAGATACCCCAAATTTGAAGCGTTTAGAAGAGGTGCCTTTGTATACTAGTAAAGATGTCTTGTTACAAGATAGAGCAGGCAGTTATTCAAACGATACATTGCCCTTGATGCCAAGGGTTTCATCACTGTCCACTGTCCAAAAAATCATATTGTGGGCATTACTGGCAGTATTGTTATTCGCTCCAATGGATCAAATCATCCATATTTTTTATGGCGTCAATGATCTTTTTACTTACTAGGAACCGACGAAGGACAAAACATGCCACCTACGCCGAAACGTCGGACCGCCGATAGAAATGAAAAGCCTTGCGTAGGGGCTGACCTGTGTGTCAGCCCGCAAGCTTGTAATGGATAGCGGGGAGACACGAACATTCACAGCCCCAATCCCGATGCATCGGGATCCCAATCAAAAAAAACAAACATCAAAATAAATGAAACACATTACACTAATTTTAAGCATTATTTTTATGACACTTTCGACCAATGCCCAAGATGGTGAGATTACTGGTCAATGGAATGGCGTACTCGAAGTACAAGGCATGCAACTCAGGATTGTTTTTAACATCAATCAAACTGACGCTGGCTATACGGGTACAATGGACAGCCCCGACCAAAAAGTGACAGGCATTCCCGTAGATGCTGTTTCATACGAAAACAAACAACTCAAATTGTCAATTGCGGCGGCAGGTATTGAATATGAAGGGACATTGGGGGAGGATAAAAACATTACAGGAAATTTTAAACAAGCGGGACAAAGTTTTCCACTGAATTTGTCGAGGGAAGCTGTGGAGGAGAAAGTAGTCAATCGACCACAAGAACCCAAGGAACCATTTCCCTATCGTTCGGAAGACATTACATTTGAAAACAAAGGAGCCGAAATTAGTTTGGCTGGTACACTGACAATGCCCGAAAAAGGAGAGCAATTTCCAGCAGTAATATTGATTAGTGGGAGTGGACCACAAGATCGAAATGAAGAAGTTTTTAACCACAAACCATTCTTGGTTTTGGCAGATCATCTTACAAAGGCAGGAATGGCAGTACTTCGTTTTGATGATAGAGGAGTGGGGGAGTCAAAAGGTACATTTAAAACGGCTACCTCTGCTGATTTTGCGACAGATGTACAAGCAGCTTTTGACTATTTGAAGACAAGAAAGGAAATCAATGCCAAGAAAATTGGTTTGATGGGACATAGTGAAGGTGGCGTCATTGCGCCAATGGTCGCTAGTGAATCTAAGGATATTGCATTTGTTGTGCTATTGGCAGGGACAGGCATTAGAGGCGACCAATTATTGTTGATACAGCAAGAATTGTTGGGCAAAGCCGCAGGAGCGAGCGAAGAGGAATTGAAGCAAGTAAAACAAATCAATCAACAAATTTTTGAGATGGTTAATTCAATAGAGGACAATGCGACCTTAGAGAAAAAAGTTAGGGCAATTGTCTCAGCAGAATTGGAAAAAGAAACAGACAAAGAAAAGATGCTTCAAGGCAAGAGCGAAGCTGATTTTGTACAATCTCAAATAGACCAAGTAATGGATCCTTGGTTGTTGTATTTTTTGAGGCATAATCCTGCGCCAGTACTCGAAAAAGTACAATGTCCCGTTTTGGCAATCAATGGAGAGAAGGATTTGCAAGTACCTGCTTCAATTAATTTGGGGGCGATTGCTGTTGCACTCAAAAAGGGCGGAAATACCCAATTTACAACCAAAGCTTTGCCCAATTTGAACCATTTGTTTCAGGAGTGTGACAAGGGAACAGTGGAGGAATATGGACAAATTGAACAAACATTTTCGCCAGAGGCTTTAAAAATTATTAGCGAGTGGCTTGGCAAGCAAATACATTAGAAAAAAACATAAAATAAAGAGAAGTATGACGAATACCTATTATATTTGAGGTAAACGTACCAAGAGTATAATAAGATGGAGAAAAAAATATGGGCTTTTTTGCTGCTCTTTGTCTCTCTCCAAGTTTCCCTTTATGCACAAGTTACCCCTTTAGAACTAGCTGATTTAAAAAAGCAATTAGCAGCAGAAAAAAATGACGAAAAAAGAGTAGATTTACTCAATGACATAAGTTACAATTACTATCGTTCCAATGAAGATAGTACCAAATTGTATGCCGAAAAGGCAATAACATTAGCCAAATCAATTGATTATCCTTTTGGTTTGGCCAATGCTTACAAAAATATTTCTATTGCCTTAGCTGGTGAAGCAAATAAGTTTGAGGCAACCTTTGATTATTTGAGCCAAGCGAGGCAAATTGCCCGTTCAATTGGAGACCAACGTTTAGAGGTCATTTGCAACAACAATACTGCACTCCTACATTTTAGAAACAAAGACTTTGAGCCAGCCTTGACCTATCTTTCAGATGGACTGGCTTTGGCAGAAATGCACTTACCACCCAATGATCGGATGAATATCCTCCTAAGTGGAAATTTGGGACAGTGTTACATTGGTTTAGAAGAATATGAAAAGGCATGGAAACATTTGAGGCGTACTCTAGAAAACACAGAAAAATACGAACAGGAAGATTTAAAGTCCGTTTTTATGCCCGATTATATTTATAGCCAATACAAAACCGCTAGAATTACCGATCCTTTTACAGCATATGACCAAGCTTTACAACTACACGAAAAAAGAAAAGACATTAAGTCAAAAATTTTGTCTCTTACCTATAAAACCCGCATTTTATTAGAAAAAAATAGAATAGATAAAGCAATTGAAGTCGCTGAAGAAGCTTATAAAATGAGTGAGGGGATCACCTACTATTATAGAGCTGAGTTGGGCATTTTGTTGGCAAAAGCATATTTAGAGAAAAACAATCTCGATCAAGCTCACTTTTACAGCCAAGACATTTACAACAATTTGCACAATAAGCCAGTGACAGGCTCGCTATTGGAAGCCCTGAAAATAATGTATTCGGTAGAAGAACAAAAGGGAAATTATGATAAGGCTGGAGTTTTAAAGAGTGAATACATTCAACTTTCAGGCGAATTGATTCAGAAATCGCATAATCGCATCATTACCGATTTGGAATATAGAGCGGATTCTAAACTCAAAGAAAGGGAATTGGGCTTCTTACAATCGGAGCGTGAAAGACAAAGTTATTTTATAAAGTTTCTTGGTGTTGTTGCACTTATATTGTTAGGGATGTTGTTTGGGATTTTCTGTTTGTACTATAAAAATAAAAAAGCTAGAGATTTACTAGAAAGTAAAAACCAAGCTTTGAAGATAGCCGACCAACGTTTAAATGAAAAAAATAAAGAACTCCAACGATATATTGATAGCAACATCCAACTAGAAAATTTTGCCTACATTGCCTCTCACGATTTAAAACAGCCTCTACGAACCATTCTCAATTTTATACAGTTGTTTGAGTTGCAAAAATCGGATAATTTAGATGAAGAAGGTAGAGTGTTTTTAAATTTTATCAAAGAGGCAAGTACTCGTTTAGATGCTTTGATAAACGATTTGTTGATGTACAGCATCATAGGTACTTCTGGAAAAAGTGAAGACATTGATATACAAACATTGTTGTTGGATGTACAAGAAGCATTGAGTGTACAAATAAAAGATAAAAATGCCCAAGTCATCCTTGAACCAAGTTTGCCCACAGTGCAAGGCTATAGAAGTGAATTGAATTCTCTGTTTCAGAATTTGCTCAACAATGCCATCAAATATGCTAGAGAAGGAATTGATCCCATTGTGCAAATCAGCTGCAAAGAAGAGATGAATAAATGGGTATTTGCTGTCAAAGACAATGGACGAGGATTTGATCCTGAATTGAACAACAAAATTTTTAGCATCTTTCAAAGATTAGAGAATGCTCAAGGAATAGAAGGGACAGGAATTGGACTTGCACATTGCAAAAAAATTGTAGAATTGCACAAGGGCGAAATTTGGGCAGACTCGGCTCCCAATGAGGGAAGTACCTTCTTTTTTACCCTGAAAAAATAAATTGAGTAAATTATATTTTGTAATTAATTATATACAAAAGTCATTGATTGAGTACGTAGTATTGTTTTTTTGCTAGTGTAATGGCTTGATTTATAGATTCTTTTTTAAATATAGGTTTTGTTAAGCCAAAACAAAAGCGTACTTTTACAGAAGTTCAACCAAAAGTCTACTCTCCAATAAATAACTTATATTACACAGTAACAGCAAATAATGCCTAATGAAAAACTATAATTTTATTGTCTTTATAGATGATGATCCAGCGTCCAATTACTATCATGAGTACATTCTTAGAGATTGTGATTTGGTCGGAGAAACAGCTTCTTTTATTTCGCCACAAACTGCTTTGAAATACTTCCAAGAAATAGCTCAAGGAGCAGAGCACAAAATGCCTGATTTACTTTTTGTAGACATCAATATGCCACAAATGAATGGATTTGAGTTTGTTGAAGCCTTTAGCCAGCTTTCATTTCTAGATCCACCCCGCATCATTGTTATTTCTACAAGCATCAACCCCAATGACAAACAACGTTGCATCAGTGATCCCAATATCTCTGAGTTTTTGAACAAACCATTAACCGTTGAGTATTTGGAGCAGTTGAAAACAGAAATGGTACAACAGCAAAATTTCTAGAACAGCAACAATCTCAAACTAAGCCTAGCGTTTATAATAAACACTAAGGTTTTTGCACTATGTCCAATCAATACTACCGAGTGGGAGTCTTTGTCGATTACACCAATTTTGAAAATTGTTTTACCAAAGCTTTTGGCGAAGAAAGAGTCGAAGCCGAAGTCTGGAAAAACTTCAATCAAAACTTAGCGGCAGTCCTCAAAGCGAAGTTGCTAAAAGATCCCAATGCCCAAATCAATATCACTGGCACCTGGATTTACAACAAAAATTTTGGAAGTGATGGCTTGAGCAATTACCTCAACTTTCTTGACGGTTTACAACTCTATATTGTCAAGGATTTAGACAAAAATGAAGTGCCCATCGAAATGGCGTGTCAAATATTGACCGAAACCCACCGAGCCAAAATGGACTTTTGCATACTCGCCAGCAATTATGGTGGCTTTGTTCCACTCGTCAACCGCCTACAAGACAACTATTCAGTCAAAGTCATTCAATTGGGCTTTGGTCCCTCAACCCTACAAACCAAATGTTGGGCGCACATCGACTTGGTAAAAGACTTACAATTGGGCAATGCACAAAGTACAGATAAAGTCAGTGAGTAAGATTGTAGAAATATTGTTAAAGCTCAATCAAAATAAAGAAAGAACTCGAAGAATAATAGCATTGGTTGTAGCAATGCTCTGTTTGCTTGTTATTTTGAGTTTAATCCGCTTTAAAAAAGGGAACGGAACGTTTCAAGCTTCGTTTGCATGTCGTCTCCCCGCTATCCGTTGCTACTCCTCGCTTGAGTTTGGTCGGCATACCAATCGTTTGTTTTAAAAATCTAAATTTCCCACAAGGAGGCTGAGCTTGTCGAAGTCCCACTGCGGGGTATCCACTACTATCGGGCGTAGCTTATTTTGTTTGGGAGCTTCGTCTTTTCTATTTTAGGAATGATAAAAAAATAACTTCCCGATTTTGACTGGAATGCCAGCCCAGTGCGATATTTTCAGACCTACTTCGTCAAAAATACTCGCCTTAGCCCTGCTAGGACTGGTGTGCCAGTCCAATGGTATGCCAGCCCAGTGCGTTTTTTTCCGCATCGGCGGACCGCTTGTATCTCTAAAAATCTCATTGCCAAAAACAAGGAACTTATTATTTAATACTGTGTAAAATAAGTAAATATGTATTTTGGGTAGTAGATTTTTGTT
>JAHDIA010000349.1 GCA_020631035.1 Chitinophagales bacterium
AACTCACAACTCACAACCTACAACTCACAACTCACAACTCTCCACCCACAACCTACAACTCCATTTCAATCAATTCCAACAAATATTTTCCATACCCACTTTTAACCAAAGGCGCTGCGATTTTTTCCAACTGTTCTTCATTGATAAAACCTTTAACATAGGCAGTCTCCTCTATGGAACCTACCTTTAACCCCTGACGTTCTTCAATGGCTTGGACAAAATTGGCCGCTTGCATCAAAGATTGGAATGTACCTGTATCTAACCAAGCCGTTCCTCTAGGTAGAATACTCACTTTTAACTTTTTCTGTTCCAAGTAAGCTTTATTTACATCTGTGATCTCATATTCCCCCCTAGCACTTGGTTTCAAAGTGGTCGCTATATCAACGACATTGTTATCGTAAAAGTACAATCCAGGTACAGCATAGTTGGATTTTGGATTTAGAGGTTTTTCTTCTATAGACTGTACAATATTGTTTTTGTCAAAGTCAACCACACCATAACGTTCGGGATCAGAGACGTGATAAGCGAAAATCATCGCACCTTCTACATCATAATGAGATGCAAGTGAATGTCCCAGTCCAATACCATAGAAGATATTATCACCCAAAATTAGACAAACTTTGTCATTTCCAATGAACTCTTTACCTATAACAAAAGCTTGAGCCAAGCCATTGGGTATTTCTTGAACCGCATAGTGAAAAGAACAACCTAGTTTTTTTCCATTGCCTAATAAATTTTCAAAACCAGGCAAATCACGCGGCGAAGAAATGATTAATATATCATTAATACCTGCCATCATTAAGGTAGAGAGTGGGTAATATATCATAGGTTTGTCATATATAGGCATTATTTGCTTACTGATGCCCAGAGTAATAGGATGCAAACGGGTTCCTGCACCTCCAGCCAATATGATTCCTTTCATGTAATTTCTAATTTTTGATTATGAATTGCAAAAATAAGAAAGTAAATTTGAAGGATAGTTTGACATGAGATAAAAGTTTGACCCAAAACATTTTATAGCCATCTTCGTATATCTACTAATGAATAAGAACAGGGTTCTTATGAAGAGAGTGTTGTAATCTTGCCTGAAGATAATTTATGTGCCGTATGTTGCTGAAAAACAATCTTTTATATAGAATGCTTTTTGGTAAACCCATCTGATTTGTATTATGAAAAACACACAATCATATATATTTATTTGAACTAATATTTTTAGCCGATATAATAGATGTTATCAAAGCAAAAAAGGAAAATAACTACTAATAAAGGCTTAATAGGCTTAAACTTCAAATGTATGAAAAAGTATTACTTAGCATTTCTATTATTGCTATCTTTTTTCTGTTATTCTAATTTTCTAAATGCACAGTGTTCCGCCAACGCTGGTATTGGCAGTATGAATTGTGGCTTAAGCTACGATTTAGATGCCTCTGCTTCTGTTGGTAGTGGTGTCTGGTCAGGGCCAGGTACATTTGGGGATCCCAATAGTCCTATCACAACTGTTACAGTGGCTACGTACGGGATTTATGTATTTAGTTACACCGTTACAGATGGAGATTGCTCTAGTGTAGATCAAATTATTGTTGAATTTGGTGATGTGCCCTCTCCCTCTAATGCAGGAGAGGATGCAATAGTTTGTGGTTTGAGCTACGAACTTAGTGCCAATGCCCCATCAGTCGGTACGGGGGCTTGGAATGGACAAGGAAATTTTTACAATCCGCTTAATGCGACCACAACGGTAACAGTTACAAATTATGGAACCTATACTTTTGCTTGGGATATTTCAAATTGTAATTGTCCAGTTGAAAGCGATGAAGTGACCATAACTTTTGTAGAAGAAGATCCCCCCGAAGCTTTTGCAGGTTATGATTTGACTACTTGTAGCCCAAGTATTCAATTAAATGGAAATGCCCCTCTAAGTGGTCAAGGAGTTTGGAGTGGACCAGGTACTTTTGCTGATCCACATGATCCCAATACGACTGTAACATTCGATGCACCCGAAAATGGTGTGTATACTTTTACTTGGACAGTAAGCAACAACTGCGGCAGTGTCTCTGATGATGTAGCCATTACATACAATGGAGCTTTGGCAAATGCAGATGGTGGACCTGATCAAGAAGTTTGTGGTTTTACAACCAATATGGATGCATTCAAACCAAAAAAATGTGCAGGTCACTGGGAATATCCAGCAGGTTTAAATATTCCTTCACCCTCTTTTCCCAATGCAACCATTACAGCCAATGAGCCTGGTACTTATGCTTTAACTTGGGTGGTAGATTGTGAAGGATGCATGTCGTCAGACGAAGTCAATGTAACCTTTAATGCCCCACCTACTCAAGCGACCATTATTACATATGGACAAACAGTTTGTGGCAATTCCATATCCATAAATGCTGATGCAACTACATATGGTACAGGGCAATGGTCGGGACCAGCAGGAGCGAGTTTTGAAAATTCGTCAGATGAAAGTACAACTGTTTCAGTTGATGCCTATGGAAGTTATACTTTTTCTTGGACAACATCTAATGGAAATGCTTGTGCTAACACCTCAGATGAGGTGACTATTGTATTTATAGAGGATGTAGGAAATGCCTATGCTGGAGAAAATGGAGAAACTTGTAGTCTAACTTATGGTTTGAATGCTCAGGATCCAAGCCCCGCAACAGGAACTTGGCAGTCGAATAATACTGGAGTTGTTTTTGCCAATCCAAATGATCCCAATACAAGTGTGAGTGTGTCAGGAGCTGGAAGTTATACTTTCGAGTGGGTAGTCAATGGTGAATGTGGACAAAGTGCAGATGCAGTGACTGTTTCATTTGCAGAAAATGTGCCTACAACAGCTTATGCTGGAGAGGATCAAACAGTTTGTGCCTTGTCAACTTCACTAACAGCAATTGGTAATGGAACTTGGTCAAGTAGTGATGCTGGAGTTACATTTTCCAATCCCAATGATTCACAATCTAGTGTATCTGTAAGCCAAACAGGAACTTATACGCTTACTTGGACATTAGATTACTCTTGTCCTGATGATCCCAATACAACTTACAATATTAGTGATGATGTAATAGTCACCTTTGGTCAAGAACCTTATGCAAATGCAGGAGCAGATGCAGTTGGTTGCTCAGATTGGTTCTTTATGTCAGCAGAATTACCAGAAGGTGCAACAGGGACTTGGTCGGTTGTTTCTGGTACAGCAATTATTACAGATATTCACGATCCAGAAACAATGATTAGTGGTATTAGTATAGGAGAAAACATTTTACTTTGGACAGTTACAACCCCTAATTGTGGAACAGCACAAGATGAAATTAGCTTGACACTTTTGGAAGGAACACCCGAAGCCAATGCTGGTGAAGATTCACAAGTTTGTGGCTTATCCTATGATTTAGGTGCCAATGCTTCTAATGGTGGAACTTGGAGTGGTGATGGAACATTTGCCAATGCTTCTAGTGCAACTTCTGCTGTTACGGTTAGTTCTCCAGGAACCTATACTTATACTTGGACCATTATAGGAGAATGTGGTACTTCTTCTGATGAAGTCAGCATTACCTTCTTAGGAGACAATATAGTACAGGCAAATGCAGGAGTAGATGCGACAGCTTGTGGTTTAAATTATATTATGACAGCCAATGATCCAGGTACAGGAAATGGAGTCTGGACAGGAGACGCTGCCAATTTTTCAAGTGGAACAGATCCCAATGCTGTTATTAGTGTTGATGCGTTGGGTACTTATACTTTTATATGGACTATTTATGGAGAGTGTGGTACTTCTTCTGATGAAGTGACCATTACTTTTGTAGATGACAATATTACAGCCAATGCTGGTTCAGATGCTAGTGCTTGTAGCTTGACTTATAATTTAGCAGCAAGTGGCAATGGAACTTGGAGTGGCAATGGAACATTCAGTGATGCCAATAGTGGTAGCTCAAGTGTGACTGTAGCAGGTCCAGGAACGTATACCTTTACTTGGACAGTCAGTTCAGAGTGTGGCTCTGCTAGTGACGATGTAACGATCAACTTTAATGGATCAGATTGCTTTGGTTCAATCGGAGATTATGTATGGTTTGATACAGATGGAGATGGCGTTCAAGATCCAGATGAGTTGGGGATTGAAGGCGTGACAGTTTCTCTCTATGATGAAGATGGCAATTTGATAGCAACTACCACCACAGATGAAAACGGATATTATATATTTGATAATTTAGAACCAGGAACCTATACTGTAGTTGTGGGAGATGGTCCTGATGGTACCATATTGACAACGAATGGAAGCTATACAGTAACCATTGGAGCAGGAGAACATTACCCAGATGCAGACTTTGGCTTTACTCCATTTGAGGATTGTGATGCGAATGCAGGAGTAGACAATAGCATTTGTGGTTTAACTTATACTTTAACAGCAAGTGGCAGTGGCAGTTGGAGTGGGAATGGAACTTTTAGTGATGCCAATAGTGGTACTTCAAGTGTAACAGTTCTAGCCCCAGGTACCTATACTTTTACTTGGACTGCTACAGGTACAAATTGTAGTGAATCCACGGATGAAGTGACAATCACTTTCTTAGATACTACAGTACCCCCAGCCAATGCAGGCATAGATGGCAGTATTTGTGGCTTGACATACAACTTAGTAGCAAGTGGCAGTGGTAGTTGGAGTGGAGATGGCAGCTTTGGTGATGCCAATAGTTCAAGCTCAAGTGTGACAGTGACTGCTCCAGGAACTTATACCTTTACTTGGACTACTTCAAGTGATTGTGGTTCAGCTAGTGATGAAGTCGTTATTACATTCTTAGATACAGAAGTAGCACCAGCGAATGCAGGTGATGACGCCAGTGTTTGTGGCTTGATTTATACATTGAATGGCAATGGTAGTGGAATGTGGAGTGGCAATGGCACCTTTAGCAATGCTTCAAGTGCGACAAGTACAGTGAGTGTATCTGCTCCAGGAACCTACACCTTTACTTGGACAACTTCAAGCTCTTGTGGAATGTCAAGTGATGAAACAACAATTACATTCTTAGATCCTGCAGCACCTACAGCCAATGCTGGTTCAGATGCTAGTGCTTGTAGCTTGACTTATAATTTAGCAGCAAGTGGCAATGGAACTTGGAGTGGCAATGGAACATTCAGTGATGCCAATAGTGGTAGCTCAAGTGTGACTGTAGCAGGTCCAGGAACGTATACCTTTACTTGGACAGTCAGTTCAGAGTGTGGCTCTGCTAGTGACGATGTAACGATCAACTTTAATGGATCAGATTGCTTTGGTTCAATCGGAGATTATGTATGGTTTGATACAGATGGAGATGGCGTTCAAGATCCAGATGAGTTGGGGATTGAAGGCGTGACAGTTTCTCTCTATGATGAAGATGGCAATTTGATAGCAACTACCACCACAGATGAAAACGGATATTATATATTTGATAATTTAGAACCAGGAACCTATACTGTAGTTGTGGGAGATGGTCCTGATGGTACCATATTGACAACGAATGGAAGCTATACAGTAACCATTGGAGCAGGAGAACATTACCCAGATGCAGACTTTGGCTTTACTCCATTTGAGGATTGTGATGCGAATGCAGGAGTAGACAATAGCATTTGTGGTTTAACTTATACTTTAACAGCAAGTGGCAGTGGCAGTTGGAGTGGGAATGGAACTTTTAGTGATGCCAATAGTGGTACTTCAAGTGTAACAGTTCTAGCCCCAGGTACCTATACTTTTACTTGGACTGCTACAGGTACAAATTGTAGTGAATCCACGGATGAAGTGACAATCACTTTCTTAGATACTACAGTACCCCCAGCCAATGCAGGCATAGATGGCAGTATTTGTGGCTTGACATACAACTTAGTAGCAAGTGGCAGTGGTAGTTGGAGTGGAGATGGCAGCTTTGGTGATGCCAATAGTTCAAGCTCAAGTGTGACAGTGACTGCTCCAGGAACTTATACCTTTACTTGGACTACTTCAAGTGATTGTGGTTCAGCTAGTGATGAAGTCGTTATTACATTCTTAGATACAGAAGTAGCACCAGCGAATGCAGGTGATGACGCCAGTGTTTGTGGCTTGATTTATACATTGAATGGCAATGGTAGTGGAATGTGGAGTGGCAATGGCACCTTTAGCAATGCTTCAAGTGCGACAAGTACAGTGAGTGTATCTGCTCCAGGAACCTACACCTTTACTTGGACAACTTCAAGCTCTTGTGGAATGTCAAGTGATGAAGTAACAATTACATTCTTAGACAGTAGTGTACCCCCAGCAAATGCGGGAATAGATGGCAGTATCTGTGAATTGACTTATAATTTGGCAGCGAGTGGCAATGGTACTTGGAGTGGCAATGGTACTTTTAGTGATGCCAATAGCGCAACTTCAAGTGTGACAGTGACTGCTCCAGGAACGTATACCTTTACTTGGACAACCTCAAGTAGTTGTGGTTCGGCGAGTGATGAAGTGACCATTACATTTTTAAATACTACAGCCCCAGTAGCCAATGCAGGAGCAGACGCCAGTGTATGTGGTTTGACCTATATGTTAGGAGCAGGTGGAACAGGAACATGGAGTGGTAATGGAAACTTTGCAAATGCTATCAACCCAAATACAGAAGTTACAGTACCTGCTCCAGGAACCTATACTTTTACTTGGACAGC
>JAHDIA010000350.1 GCA_020631035.1 Chitinophagales bacterium
TCCTCAGCAGCACCAAATACCAATGCTCCACCACCTGCATGAATTTTTTCAGAAACTTTAAAGCTTGCTTTGGGGGTGAAAAACCAAGCAGGAGTACCCAAAATGGTTGAAATAAACTCGAATCCACCTCCAATAGAGATATTATCGGTTACACCATAATTGAAACCATTGATTACTACCATAATGTTTTGGTAATATCCTTTACCCTTTTTGATGGGCATAGCAGAGGTGTTGAGAAAATATCGGGTAGAATGAGGAGTTTCAAAAGTATAGTCGCCTGTGTACTCATCATTTTCTATAGTATCAATCTTATCAACAAGCAGGGTGAGGGTACCGTTTTCTGTTGCTAAGATTAGTTCCTTTTTGTCTTTTTTGACAACTGCACCTCTATATATCTCACCATTTTCCATAGTGACAATCACATTTTGTGATTCTTGAGGTATTTCATTTTGTGCCGTTAAGCTGTAAGAAATCAAGCTTAAAAGGCCAATTAATAAAGTCTTAATCACTAGATTTTTCATGTTTTATATATTTGTTTTGTCGATTTTGAGTATACCAAATAATTGTTTTGTTTTAGAATATTTGGCATTGGCTCTTGAATGACAAAGTTTTAGTTAATGCGTTTAGGCTAAAACTATGCAGAAAACGCAAATGCACTCAACAGGGTTGTTTATATTTTAATTTTTTTGGTATTTTTTATCATTATGTTATCACTATTCTTCTCTGTATTTTTGCGCTCAATTAAAATAGAAAAAACACTATGAACATCGTAATTACAGGGGCTACAAAGGGTATTGGTAGAGCCATTGCAGAGAAATTTGCCCAAAATGGATACAATTTAGTGGTTTGTGCCAGAAAAGAGCAAGATTTGGAACAGATGCAAGAGGATTTTAAGGAAAAACACCCGAATATCTCTTTACATTATCAAGCAACGGATGTCTCAAAAAAGGAAGAAGTCAAGAAATTTGCTGAATTTGTGGGACAACATTTGGAGAAAATTGATGTGTTGGTCAACAATGCTGGAGTTTTTATTCCTGGAGCAATATATGAAGAAGAGGAGGGTGCCTTAGAAATGATGATTGAAACCAATTTGTACAGTGCCTATCATCTTTCAAGAGCCTTATTGCCCAAGATGATGGAGCAAAAATCGGGTCATATCTTCAATATGTGTTCCATTGCAAGTAAGATTGCCTATCCCAATGGTGGTTCTTATAGTATATCTAAGTTTGCTCTATTGGGTTTTTCTAAGGTGCTACGAGAAGAGTTGAAGCCCCACAACATTCGAGTTACCTCTATTTTGCCTGGAGCGACTTGGAGTGCGTCCTGGGATGGGGTAGACCTACCAGAAGAAAGGTTGATGAAAGCTGAAGACATTGCTGAAGCAGTATATGCATCCTATATTTTGTCTAAACAGAGTGTGGTGGAGGAAATTGTGTTGCGTCCGCAGTTAGGGGATTTGTGATTCGACAGGCTCATCATAAATTTTTGGTAGGTTCATCATTGATTTATCGGTGGGTTTATCGTGAATTTATTTAAATCCAGGAAGAAACGACGAAGGGCAAAACATGCCACCTACGCCCGATAGTAGTGGATATGGCGGTGCATGGCGTAATGGTGTGTGTGGTTTGTAGAGATATTGCACGCAATGTCTGTACTGGCGTAGCGGAGAATCGAAATATTTCCCAAATGCCGCCATAGAAGCGGATAGCGGGGACACACAAAGGTTTGGAAAATCAGCGTTCCGTTCAAAAAAATAAAAAAATGAAAATCATTCGGATAATAGGAGGTTTTGTTTTGGTATTGTTGGCATTGAGTGCCATTTTTTTGATGTTGGGTTTGATGGTGCCTTCCGAATTTCAAGGAAGTATGGGGAGAGAAATCAAGCGTTCGCAGCAGGATATTTGGAAAATTTTGAACGATGTGGAGTCTTTGCCCGATCGCAATCCTGCCATACAAGGCGTCGAGATTATTAAGGGGCAAAATGGAAACATCAATACCTGGAAGGAGTATTTGGGAAATAAGCAATATGTGGTTTTGGAGGTGATTGAGCGCATTGAACCAGAAAAAATGACCATACAAGTACAAAAAACCAATACAGGTTTTATGGGAACTTTTGGATATGATATTGAGAAACGGGGAGACAATTTGTCCTATGTACGGGTTTGGGAAAAAAGTGAATTGAAGCGTTTGTTTTTGAGGGCATTTATGTTTTGGAAAGGACGAGATTATTTTTTGAAAGATGCGCTAAAACAATTAGAGAATTAATGTTATGAGTTTAAATTATAAAAAGTTTGGAGCGGGACATCCCCTCATTATTTTACACGGACTGTTTGGGATGTTGGACAATTGGCAAACCCTAGCGAAGCAATTTGCCGAGTCATTTGAAGTATACATTGTAGATCAGCGCAACCACGGAAAATCACCACATTTGGATGAGTTTTCCTACTACGTTTTGGCACAGGATGTATATGAATTTATGCAAGAACACCAAATCGAATCAGCCTATATTTTAGGCCATTCGATGGGGGGAAAGACTGCTATGCAATTGGCAACGGATTATGCCGAAAAAGTAGACAAATTGATTGTGGTAGACATTGCACCCAAAGATTACCCAGCGGGGCACGACGAAATATTTAAAGCTTTTTATGCTGTTGATTTGGAAAAACTCGAAAACCGCAAACAAGCCGATGCCAAGCTCGCCGAAACCCTAGACGAATTTGGGGTACGTCAGTTTTTGCTCAAAAATTTGGACAGAACCAAAACAGGCTATCGTTGGAAAGCCAATTTGGATGTGATTCGAGACAATTACGACAACATCATTCTCAACAGTTTGGGGCCTTTTCAGCAGTACGATGCACCAACACTTTTTATCAAGGGAGGAGCTTCAGAACGCTACATCGAATTAGACGATTTGCCTGTTATCTTAGATTATTTTCCCAATGCCAAACTCGAAATTGTGGAGGACGCAGGACATTGGGTACACGCTGAGAAACCCAAGGAGTTGTTCGATTTGGTGATGGGGTTCTTGAATGAATAATGAGCAAAAGTTCAGTTGCCTTCACAGATTACGTAAAGAAACGAAAATAAATTATCCTTCGCTACTTTGTTCTTGAACAAACAAACCACTTAAATCATAAGAGACCATTACTTTTTTATTTTTCCATTGTTCAATGTTTTGTGTGATGGGCTTGGATTGTAGATATTGTATGGCTAATTTTTCGTCTGCTGGCAAAGCCTCCAGTGTTTGAATGTTGAGCTGAGTAATGGTCGACAAATACCGCTCATTTGGATAATACAAAGTTCCATCGTTGCCCAACTCATTTATCTTGCTAAAACCAAAGCTTCGAGCATTTTTGGCAGTAATTGGATTGTGGAACAAAATGAGCTTTGAAACCTTAAAATGGATCGAAGACAAAACAGACAAACGAATCAGCAAGTGTGGAATGCCCAGTCCGACATAATTGGGATTGACCCAACAGCCTGTGGCTTCTCCATATGTAGGGAATTTGTTGGAGGCGAAATAGCTGGGATAAGTTCCATCTTGTTGTTTCAAAATTTGTTCAATGGGCAGTCGATACGTATCGCTCGCTATTTCCAAACGAGAGCTACCAATGATTTGCTGAGTGCCTACATCGGTAACTGTAAATAGACAACCATTTTGTGGAGACTGTGGGCTATTTAATGTAGGCAATGAGTCAACACCATAGTGTTTGAGGGTTTGCAGTTGCAATCGTTTACAGATTGCAATTGTTTCAGCACAATGACGCAAATGTTCACTTCTTATGAGCAATTGAGGAATAGAGGGGGATGACATGTTAAAGTTGTTTTTGTTAGGGGATTATTTTACTTGGTGAATATTTTTATTTTAGAAAATATATCTATTGGGTGATAAAATATTGTTAGGATCTATATGCTCCTTGAGCAATTTGGCAAACTGTAAATGACTTTGTTCTTTCTGTTTGATGGCATCCATGGATTGTAAACCAAGTCGGTAAAGTGGATAGCCAGCCTTGTCAAATGCTTCTAATAAGGCATTGTGGCATTGCATCGCTTGTTCATCTGCTCCATTAAGCGTTCGGTCATAACAAATGGCACCTGTGACATCTAAGGCTCGTTCGGTGATGGATAGAAAACCCATATTGGGTTCAAAGCCATATTGAAAACAGATGCGTTCAATGATGTCGATGCAATTGAGAACATCCTGAGCTCGGTTGGGAATACAAGGGCTATACCAGAGTACCCCACATTGATCTTTGATGGGATCAGGCGTTTGTGGTACAGGGATGCGTTTGCGCCAATAACACATTTTGATCGCACCATCATTGGGAAAACCCTGAAGGCTACTTTTTCGGTAAAACAAGTCTGCCATTGGGGCAAAGGCTTCTCCTTTTTCTTCGAGCATTGCTTGGATGTTTTCTTCATAGAAAAACTCCAACTTATCACAATAGGGAGCAAGAAGTGTGTGTAGTTTTTTGCGTTCCAATTGGGCTATTTCATTGTCCCAAGAATACAGACCACCGAAGCCAATCCAATTGCCAATCTCCTTCAAACCCATTTGGGATTTAAGTTCGGTTTTGGCTTCAAATGTCAGAGGTGTTTGCTCTTTCATCCATTTCCAAGGATATTGGGTATTGAATGCGATATAACGATAATCATTGAAAATACGAAAAGAGGCTTGTAGGCCTTGAAGGCGCAAGTTTCGCAAAATATTGGTTGCTTTTCCTAGACGTTCTACATCATTGATGTGTAGGATGAAGGTCTGGAAACTTTGGGGTTTGGGTTTGAGCCAAAGTGTCATTTCGGTGGTAATACCCAAATTGGATTGAGTGAACAATCCATCAATGTATGGTCCTGTGCCCCATTTGCTGAGGCGACCTACTTTGGAGTGGGGAAAACTTTCAAAGCCTGTATTTAAAATTTTTCCATTGGGCAGTACCACTTGTAATCCACAAACGTGGTTGAAACGGTCGGCATACATTGCCAGCCCATGCCCTCGTTCCATTGTATTGCCTATAATGCTTGCTTCAGGTGTAGAGCCAATTCCGTCAAGCATCAGAGGGGCGTTTTGAGCAGTGAGAAAGTCAAACACTTGTTGGAAGGTAACGCCAGGCTGTACTCGGATAAAGGCGAGTTCAGAGTCAAAATCGACGATTTTATCCATTCTACTCAAATCCATCAATACACAACTGTCCTTACTGGGGAGTTTGGACCCCAAGCCCCAGTTTTTGCCTTTGCTGATGGGGTAAATGGGTATTTGGTGTTGTTGGGCAAAACCCACACAGGCTTGAACCTCTTTGGTGGAGGCTGGACGAATGATGGCCAAGATGTTTCTATCAATTTTAAAAGCTGCTTGGCTTGCTTCTTTTAAATCCTTGGAGTAGCTGATGACATTTTCAGCACCAATTAATTTTTTCCAGTCAGCTATGAGAGGACTAGCTTCTGCAATCATATAGTTATGTTTTCATAAATTAGTAAGGAATGCTTGGGAAAAGCATTGGTAATGTTGAAAAAATAAAATAATAGCGTATTATTTTAACATTACCTTGTATATAAAATTGACTGAAAAACAGGATAAATCAAATTGTTTGAATACTTTTTTGGTAAATGCAGTGATAGTCAAATGTTTAAGAGGTCTATGGTGGAACCTAAAGTTGATTTTGAATGTGTTTCTACTTGTTATATAACAGGTATTTGTTTATTTGTAAATTGTTTAATATGATTTTTTATTTCAAGAGATTTTATCTCTGAATTATTCAAAATGTTTTAGGAATAAATATAAGTATTAATGTTGTTTATGTGTTAATTTGAGTTGTTGATACCTAAAAAAGTATCATTTGCAAAATACCTTATATAAACTTGTGTGGGAGTTGTCATCTTTAAATGGGCTTAGAAAAATAATCTTTTACATTTATTTCCTAAACAACTTATTGTATTTTGTCGTAATATAAAATGAGAAATTTTATGTCAAACAAGCAAACTGTTCCCTTTCTTTAATTTTATCTCCCCTACTGTATTGATTGCAGGGGCAAAATGTACGTAGCCATCACTACCTGGAAAATGTAAAACCATGAATGAAGCAATAAGTATATCTGATAAAATTTTGAACAAAGGAGTAAAAGATCATTTTGATACTCAAGACATTCAGGCACTTAAATTTTACAATACATCCGCCTTAATGAGTATCATTCCTTGTTTATTGCTTGCTAGTTTGTTTTATTGGTGTTCGATGGAAATGGCCTTTTGCTTGTACTTGGGAGGAGCAGTATACTTTTTGATGGCTTATTGTTTGAGTGGATGGGTCAATTTAAATAGAGCATCTCTCGTTAATTCTTTTTTTATTACATTTTTAAATGCCGCTGCCTTTGCCTATTATGGGATTACCTATGGTTTTCAATATTTGTTGCTCATTTCTGTCGTAATATCGGTCATAAATATGCGAAATACCCAACAGCGAAGGCTTTATTATGGTTTTCTTTTGTTAATTGTAGTTGTTATAAGTTACCTACTTATACAATATGGCTCTTTTGCCAAACCCTTGTGGTTTGGCAATGTTGTAAATATTTTGATGATTATTTTTACAGTTTTGCTTATTTATCAGTTTGCAGAATCATACATCAAAACATTGACAC
>JAHDIA010000351.1:0-2764 GCA_020631035.1 Chitinophagales bacterium
GTACACGATGTCAAAGAAGCGGTAGAAGTCAAGAAGTTGATACAGTATTATAAGGCTTGTGATTAAATTGAAGTTCTTTCCCTACAGACGAAGGGCAAAGCATTCCAAATACGCCTGATAGTAGCGGATACCCCCGTTGGTTTGGTAAGACCTAACAGGTTTAAGAAACCTGTTAGGTCTCCAAACCAACGGGAGTAGTAGCGAATAGCAGGGACACACCACCGTTCGTAGTTTGATGCGTTCCGTCCCAATCAAAATAATTCATTTAAATTTTGACATATGCCAATTAAATCTATTACTTTTGTTAAACAAGGAGTGGAAAACAACATTAGCTAACTATGAAGAATTTACCTAGCAAGCAACAAATCAAGCGGATTTTTCAATTTAAAATTCCCTTTATTATTGGGTTTTATTTGCTGTGGATTTTCTTTTTTGACAGCAACAACCTTATCAGTTTGTTTAAGCTCAATAAGGAAATTCAAAAGTTTGAAGGAAAGAAAGCTTTTTTTGAGAAGGAAATAGCTGAACAAGAAACAGAACATGACAAATTGACCAGTGATATACAAACTTGTATAGATTATGGTCGCAAAAACCTGTATTTAAAAGAAAAAGATGATGTTATTTTTGTAACGGTTAAAGACACCCCTCCCCCACCTCAAACTCGTAGGTAAATCTTTTTTAGGCTTCATATTTTTTCACATCGTATACACCCTCAACCTCTTTGATTCGTTTCATCAAACGATTGAGTTCGGAAGTACTTTCGACAAAAACGGTGATATTCCCTTCAAAAACATCGTCTACTGTATCAAATGAGATAGAACGCATATTGACCTTCATTTCTTTGGAGATGACATTGGTTAGGCGATTGACCAAACCAACTTCGTCTATTCCTGTAATACGCAGCCCTGTAAGGAATGCTACCTTATTGTTGTCCTGTGCCCATTTGGTTTTGACGATGCGATAAGGATATTTTTCTCGTAAATCGGGTGCATTGGGGCAATTGGAACGGTGAATTTTGATGCCGCTACTGATGGTAATAAAACCAAATACGTGGTCTCCTGGCTTGGGTTTGCAACAGGGAGCAATGGTGTAATCTACATTGTCCAAGCCACCAAAAATCATCAAATCAACATCCTCGTTGATGTTGTGGTTGTAGTCGTTTTGAGGCTGATTTTGTTTGCGCTCGGTTAAGTTTTGTATTTTCCCTTTGACAAAGGTCAATTTTTTGAGTTCCCCCAAATCAAATGCCCCTGTCGCCACATTGTAGAAAAAATCTAAGGAATCTTTTTGTTTAAAGTAGTGGACAATGTTGTCAACGACATCTTGATTGACTGTAGCTTTGAGGGCTTTCATCTTTCTTTCAAACATCATCTTGCCATCATCGGCAATGACCCGTTTTTCATTTTTCAAATCAGACTTGATGCTGCTTCTCGCTTTACTAGTTACAGCAAAATCGAGCCAGTTGGTCGAAGGCTTCTGCTTTTTGGATGTCAAAATTTGTACCTGATCGCCATTTTGCAATTTGTGGCTTATTGGATGCAGTTTGTTGTTGATTTTTGCCCCAATGCAACGCTTGCCAATGGCAGTATGGATTTCGTAGGCAAAATCTAAGACTGTTGCCCCACCTTTTAGGGTTTTTAAATCTCCCTTGGGAGTAAAGACGTATAAATCTTTTTCGTAGAGATTGTGTTTAAAATCATTGACAAAGTCCACCGCATTGGAATCGGGATTGGCTAGGGCTTCTCTCACCCTTTCGATCCAATTGTCTAGGGCATTTCCAGAACCATTGCCACCTTTGTACTTCCAGTGGGCTGCCACCCCTTTTTCGGCAATCTCATCCATTCGTTTGGAGCGAATTTGAACCTCCACTAATTTCCCTGTGGGACCCATTACTGTGGTGTGCAGCGATTCGTATCCATTGGATTTGGGATTGGATACCCAGTCTCTTAGACGTTCAACGATGGGACGGTATATATCAGAAATGATGGAGTAGGCTTTCCAGCACTCTTCTTTTTCTTTTTCTTGTGGGACATCTATGACAATGCGGATGGCAAAGAGATCGTAAATTTCTTCAAATTCGACCTTTTTGGTCCGCATCTTATTCCAAATGGAATGAATGGATTTGGAACGTCCAAAAATATCGAAATTCTCCAAGCCTTTTTCATCTAGCAATTCTTTGAGTGGATTGATAAAATCTCGGATAAAGCGATCTCTATCTCGTTTGGTTTGTGCCAGTTTCTTAGCAATTTCCTTGTACTTATCAGAATTCATATACTTCAAGCACAAATCCTCCAATTCGGTCTTGATGGCATATAGCCCCAAACGGTGTGCCATTGGTGCATAAATGTACAAGGTTTCAGATGAGATACGTACTTGCTTTCGAGCGGGCATAGACTTGAGTGTCCGCATATTGTGTAGACGGTCGGCTATTTTGATAAGGATGACCCGTACATCTTCGCTCAGTGTCAGTAAGATTTTTTTGAGGTTTTCGGCTTGGTGTGCGACTGAGTCTTTGGGCTTGTTGTTGGTAACCCCCTTAATGATTTTGATTTTGGTCAATCCATCCACAATGCGGGCAACTTTTTTGTCGAAGAATTCTTCTATGTCTTCGAGTCGGAAGTCCGTATCTTCAACCACATCGTGTAGCAAAGCACAAATCACAGAGGTGGTTCCCAAACCAATTTCTTCAGCAGCAATGCGTGCTACGGCAATGGGGTGCAAAATATATGGCTCCCCACTCTTTCGACGAATAACTTCGTGTCCC
>JAHDIA010000351.1:2790-6628 GCA_020631035.1 Chitinophagales bacterium
GCGCTCTTTATCGCCTTCTTTCATATTGGGGCGGCAAATCTCAAGCAACTCTTGATAGGCCTCAAGTCTTTCTTTTTCTTCCTCTTTTGCTTGTATGTCTTTGTCTACTAACTGACTCATATTCTTTAAATCTACTATTAATAACGAAAACTTGACTCAAACTGTTACCAAAATACAGTTGAGAAGCAAGTAGTTTTAGTTATTGAAATTGGTTTTTATGATAAGTTTTTTTTACAAATTAGATGAAAAAGCGTGAAAATCAAAGGGATTGGTACAAAAAATCCCATAAAAATGGTATATTTCTATGAAAAATGAGCTTGTAAGGGGACAAATGCGCAATTTTCCTGTTTCATTATATACTTTTTATCTATCCTGACGGTATACGTACAAATATAACACAAACACTATATATTTTAAAACCTGATTAACAATGAAAAATAAATATGAAATAATAAAATTCAAATAAAATACATTTAACTTTTATTCATTATCTAAGAACCTAAACCTTTTAATTATGAAGAAATCAACTTTGATTGTTTTATTTTCTTATTCTGAAGAGGATCCTGTAAAAGCTTATAAAAAGGCGCAGGCAGCTTTGGGAGCTTACACCCTGGATTCTGCCCATAATCCAACAAAATTAGATGAGGCTAAAGCACTGATTGATATTGCCTCTGCCGATTCAACAATGGCTGGACTTTTTAAAACTCACAAGCTTAAAGGAGATATATATTTGGAAATAAGTGATCGTTACTTTACGGCTTGTCTTTTGGAGCCAAATACAGAAATAACCAACCCACAAGCTAGTTTGACAGCAGTGAAATCCTACAAAAAAGCCTTGGATTTGGCAAAAAAAAAGTATGAACGAAAAGATGCTGTGCCTGGGCTTAGCGCATCTTGTAAACATGCCCAAGCCATGAGTCACATCTTTTATGAGAAAAAAGAGTATGCATTGGCTTACGAAGCAATTATTTTGCCTTTGGAGATGCACAATCCTATATTAGAAAATGGAGGAGAAATAGTATTTTCTTCATTTGAAGAATTCTCAAGTTCCAAATATCAAGCAGTTCTTTTAGCTATAGAGATTGGTAAAATAGCAGAAGCCAAAGTATTGATAAACGAATTATTTGATTCAGAATACCGTTCCCCTGATTTATACATTACACATTTCAAGCTATTGAACACAGAAAATAAAGCAGAAGAAGCTTTAAAAGTATTGGAAGAAGCTAAGGCAAAATATCCAGATTCTTTTAAGCTTTTTTCAGTGGAAATGAAATACTATTTCCAAAAAAGGGGATATGATGTTATGCAAACAAAAATTCAAGACAAGATCAATAAAGATCCTGATAATTACTTAGTATATTCTTTTGCTGGCACATTTTATTCTGACTTATATGAAGAAGAACTTAAAACCAAGGGAATGACTGATGCTGCAAACAAGTATTTCAGTGAAGCTGAGAAAGGTTTGGAAAAAGCAACAGAATTAAATCCAAGTGCAATAGATGCTCTTTATACTTTTGCTACATTGTACCACACAAAAGCCTTAAAATTAATTGAGGTTCAAGGTGCAATAAATCCTGAAGTTGAAAGTATTCTTCGAGACACTCTAACTTACTTAAAAAAAGTAGAAAAAATAAATCCCAACGATCTAGGTACTTTGATAATGTTAGCTGATATTTTCACGAAATTGCAGGACACCGAAAAAGCGGCAGAGTTTAACAAAAGAGTTGCCCTTGTTCAATCAGGTGGTACTTGTGATGGGTCTTATTTTGAGTAATTTTTTATGGGGCAACGCCAGTGGTTCTAGGCTGCGTTGTGGCTGCGATTGGCAATCTTGATGTACAAACGGTCCTCCGCTTTGTCAATGATGTATTTGTATTGTGCCATTGTTTTTGTTTAAAGATTAAAACAGAACCGACGAAGGACCAACAGAAACGAACCTACGCCCGATTGCAGTGGATAGCTCCCCTTGGTTTGGCAAAATCTAACAGGTTTTTGAAACTTGTTAGATTTCCAAACCAAGGGGACTAGAAACGGAAAGCGGGGACGCACGAAGGTTTGAAAAACCAGCGTTCCGTCCCCATCTTTATTATTGTATTTGTTATAATGGGGAAAGATTTAACAATATTTATTTCTCCTTGTGGGGTGTGGAGAAAATTTGTGAATTTTCTCTACGTCTCCCATCAGGCCTCCACCTCTGTTTCCTGTGTTTTATTGTAGAAGACAATGCGACCATCAATCACATCGAAGGTGAGGGGTTTGTTGCGGTCTACGGTATTGCCAATGATTTGCTTGGATAACTGATTGACCACTTCTTGTTCAATGACCCGCTTGAGTGGACGTGCGCCATATTGTGGATCGTAGCCTACTTCTGCCAAAAACTCGACTGCCTCTTCTGTCCACTTCAAATCAATGCCTGCCTCAGATGTACGCCCTTTGAGGTTGTTCAATTGTATCTCGACTATTTTTGCCAAGTCTCGCTTCATAATTGGCTTGAACATAATGGTTTCGTCGATTCGGTTGAGAAATTCGGGGCGAACCACTTGCTTCAACAAGTCCATCAATTCAAGTTTGGTACTTTGTATGGTAGCATATATATTGTCCTCCTCAATTCCATCGAAGTTCTGCAAAATTTTGTGTGAACCGATATTGGAAGTCATAATGATGATGGTATTTTTGAAATTGACCGTTCTCCCTTTGTTGTCGGTCAAGCGTCCATCATCCAATACTTGTAACAATAAATTAAAGGTATCGGGATGCGCCTTTTCGATTTCGTCAAACAAGATGACCGAATAAGGTCTACGTCTGACAGCCTCGGTCAATTGCCCACCTTCTTCGTATCCAATGTAGCCAGGAGCTGCACCAATCAATCGAGAAACCGAATGTTTTTCTTGGTACTCTGACATATCAATGCGGACCATTGCGTTTTCATCATTGAAGAGATAGTCGGCAAGTGCCTTTGCCAATTCGGTCTTCCCTACCCCAGTTGAGCCCAAAAAGATAAAAGAACCGATGGGACGTTTGGGGTCTTGTAAACCCGCTTTTGATCTTCGGATGGCATCGGCAACAGCGGTTACTGCTTCGTTTTGCCCAACCACTCGTTTTTTGAGTTCGTCTTCTAAACGCATCAATTTGTCACGCTCGCCTTCCAGCATTTTTTGTACAGGAATCCCTGTCCATTTTGCTACAATTTCTGCGATGTCTTCGGCATAGACTTCTTCCTTAACCAAGCGTTCATTTTTGTCATTGGCAATCGCTTCTTCCAAAGCTATTTTTCTGTCCTCTGCCTCTTTGATTTTGCCATAACGAATCTCGGCTACTTTTCCGTAGTCTCCTTCACGCTCGTACTTTTCGGCTTGCAACTTGAGATTTTCGATTTCGCTATTGATGCTTTGTACACCTTCGATGCGGTCTTTCTCTGACTGCCATCTTGCCTTTAGTTCGTCTCTTTCTTCCTTTAGGTTAGAAATTTGCTCGCCCAACTGACTGACTTTGGCTTCGTCGTTTTCTCTTTTGATGGCTTCTCTTTCAATTTCCAATTGGTTTTGGCTCAATTTCGTCTAGCTCAACAGGAAGCGAATTGATTTCCAATCTCAATTTGGCTGCTGCCTCATCTATGAGGTCAATTGCCTTGTCTGGCAAGAATCGGTCGGTGATGTAACGATTTGACAATTCCACTGCCGAAATGATCGCCTCATCCCGAATGTTGACTTTGTGGTGTGTTTCGTAACGTTCTTTGAGTCCACGCAAAATCGAAATGGCATCTTCCAAGCCTGGCTCATCAATGAACACCTTTTGAAAACGTCTTTCGAGGGCTTTGTCCTTCTCCAAGTATTTTTGG
>JAHDIA010000352.1:0-3998 GCA_020631035.1 Chitinophagales bacterium
AGAAAACGGATAAGCTTTGATCACTTTTGCCTTGACCAATCCTTTTTTTTGCAATCGACTTAGGGCATTTTTCATTTGGGTTTCGCCCATATCTCGCTTGGAAATCAATTCTTTAAAGTCGTGCTGATCGCCCAATACTCCATCTCTTTCATCCAATTGATACATCAATTTGAGCAGATTCTCTTCTAAGATTTGTCGAAAGTTTGAACGTTGCTTGAGTCGCTTGGTCAACATACCTTTGTGGGGGGCAAAAAAGACGCACAACAATGCCAAAAACATCATTACCACCACTATCCACGGCCCCGTTGGCATCGAAGGAGCCGTATAAGACACATAGGCTCCAACCAAGCAACAAAAGGCACTCAATACAGCAGCAATGACCATCATTTTACTCAGACTATCTGTCCAAAATCGAGCGGCAACGGCTGGGGTAATGAGCATCGCTGACATCAAAATCACCCCTACCGCTTGGATGCCAACCGTAACGGCCAAAACGGTCAAAGAAGATAGTAAAAATTCATATAATTTGACAGGCATTCCGATGGATTCGGCATATTCTCGGTCGAAAGAGACAAACATAAATGGCTTGAAAAACAAGAAGATGCTCACCAATAAAACAATACTCATAACTCCCAAAACAATCAGATCCTCCCCTATCAAGGAGGCGGCTTTGCCAAAAATAAAACGGTCTAAACCCGATTGGGAGGCATTGCCACTGTGTTGAATGGAGGTCAAAAGCAACATTCCTACTCCAAAAAAGACCGATAGAACCAATCCAATGGCGGCATCGCTTTTGATGCGTGAGTTGCGAACGATAAAATCTACTGCTACAATAGAAAGCCAACCTGTAATGAAGGCACCTGCCAATAAAACCAATGGATTTTTTGTATCAAACAACATAAACGCCAAGCAAATTCCTGGCAAGACGGAATGGGCAATCACATCGCCAATCAAGGCACGTTTTCGCAAAACGGCAAAGCATCCCACTATGGAAGAACTGGCTCCAATTAAGATGGTTCCCAAGGTGACGTACAAGACGTTGATGTTGGAAAAGCTGAGAAATTCTTTAAGATTTTCTAGCATACTTAGATTTATAATTTGCTCAATTCTGCATCTATTTTTTCAATGCGTTGGCTGTATCTTTCGATGTAATCTTTGAGTGTAATGTATTTGCTTTTGGCATTTCTACTTGACAAACTCCACTCATTTCTAGCTTTAGTCCTCAAAAGTTCGGCTTTGTAATTGCGCATTGTTTTGGGAAAACTTCCTATTCCATTACAGCCACAAGAACTAAAGCTTCGCCCTGATTTGTACAAGCCTTCTAGTATTTTCCATTCTTTGACTTTGTGTCGTTTGGGCACTCGCAAATCCAATCCGACATGTGCCATTGCTTTGCCACAATCGGGGCATTTTTCTTCTTTATTGACATAGCGGTCTTCCAAGGTTTTGACCAGTTCGGGATTTTCTTTCCTAAATTTTTTGGTCTCTTTTGTTCGACGATTCCACAATGTCTTTTTTAAATTTTCCAAATCTCCATTTTGCTTGGCAAGGTCTACCAAGGGCGGTCGCTTGAAGGTCTTGCGACAATCAAAACAGGCGTAATGGGATTTGTATGTTTTGAATGCGTAACGGCACATGATTGTTGTTTTTTTGTTGTTATTTTATTTTTTGTACGGAACGTTGGGAGCTTTGGACGTTCGTGTGTCCCCGCTATCCGCTGCTACTCCCGTTGTTTTGGAGACCTTCCAGGCTTTAAAAATCTGGAAGGTCTTTCCAAAACAACGGGGGTATCCGCTACTATCGGGCGTAGATTATTTCGTTTGGTCCTTCGTTGCATTGAAAACATCTTCGCAAAGTGACAAACGATTATTTCTTTTCCCGTATGGGCATATCCTTGTTTTTGATCAAATTGCCCAACGCACTTAACAACGGTAATTTTCCGCCATAGGTTTCCTGTATCAATGATTCGTTTAGGGCGTCTTGGGCGGGACAGGAGGCAATCAATCGGGTGTTCAATAAAACCATCCAATCGAAATACTTGAAGGCGGTTTGTAAATCGTGGTGGACAACCAAGATGGTTTTGCCTGCTTGGGTCATTTCTTTCATCAAATTCAAAATGGATTCTTCGGTTGAAGCATCGACCCCTGCAAAGGGTTCGTCCATCAAATACAATTCGGTTTGTTGGGCAAGTGCTCTTGCTAGGAAAACCCTTTGTTGCTGCCCTCCTGACAATTGTGAAATTTGCCTTTTGACGAAACCTTGCATCCCCACTTTTTCAAGACTTTCTTGGGCGATTCGTTTGTCTTCCTTATTGTATCGCCCAAAGAGTCCCCGCTTTTGATAACGTCCCATCAAAACCACATCTAAGACACTCGCTGGAAAATCCCAATCAACCGATTCTCTTTGGGGAACATAGGAAATTTTGCCCCGTACATCGTCTATGGATTTGCCGTAAATTTTGACATAACCACTTTGTGGCTCAATTAGGCTCATTATAGACTTGAGCAAGGTAGACTTCCCAGCCCCATTGGGTCCAATGATGCCAATGATTTGCCCAGCAGCCAATGAAAAATCTATGTTCCACAACACAGGTTTTTTGTCATAGCTGACAGTTAAATCGTGTACCTCAATTAGGGGATTGTCTACTTGAACAAGCATATATTTACTTTAACGCATTTACGATGGTTTTGAGATTGTGTTCAATCATACCAATGTAGGTTCCTTCGGTTGACCCGTCTTCGCCCATTGCATCAGAGAACAATTCTCCTCCAATTTTGACCTCTTGCCCCTTGCTCTTGCATCCTTCGATAACAGCATTAATGGGTTTTTGCGGTACTGAACTTTCTATAAATACCGCCTTTATTTTTCGGTCTGTGATAAGGTCTACTAAGTTTTTGACATCTTTGAGTCCAAACTCTGTTACAGTCGAAATGCCCTGCAAAGCATTTACCTCTATATCGTAAGCACGTCCTAAATAGCCAAAAGCATCGTGTGAGGTAATGAGCTGTCTTTGGGTTTTGGGTATGCTCGCAATTTGTTGCTTTACTTTTTGGTGCAACTGTGTTAATTTTTCAATGTAAGCATCTGCATTTTTTTTGTAGAATGCCGCATTGGGAGCATCGTTTTTGCCCATTTTATCGGCTATGAGCTTGACAGTTTGCGACCATAATTTGACATCGTGCCAAATGTGTGGATCGGGTACATCCTCGCTTTTGCCTTCGTAGGGCACCATCATATAATTAGAGGCAGGAATTTGTTCTGTTACTGCATAAACAGCTTTTTTCTTTGCCATTTTTTCTAGGATGTCTTCCATTTTTCCTTCTAGGAAAATACCATTGTAAAAGACCACATCGGCATTGGTCAATTTGTTGAGGTCGCCTTGGGTTGCTTTGTAGAGGTGGGGGTCTACACCTGGCCCCATTAAGAAACTCACTTCGGCCTTATCTCCTACAACATTTTTGACCACATCGCCGATCATAGCGGTAGTGGTGACAATGTTGAGGGTTTTGTTGGCATTTTCTCCTTTTGTGGCTCCTTGTGTTGCTTTACTTGAATCACTTTGGCAAGCGAACAACAAACTAAATAGAGCCAATACAATTACATTATATATTGAGTTAATTCTCACTGCTTTAATTTTAATCCAATACAAAATTAATATAAAAAACGTATTTATCAAAATATTTTTTTAGACGGGTCTAAAAACAGATTGTTTACAAGTTGTAAATGGGGCAAACTTAAATCTACAGGGATTTAAGTTATAAACTTAAATCTACAGAGCTGTGTACGCTGTATTTTACGCCTGATGGGAACGATTACCTACTGTTTTTGGCAGGGCTATGAAGTAGGGAGTACTGACGGCTGACGCTAGGAAGACTAAGGACGACTTTACTGAATGCCTTGACAAAGCAGTAAGTAAAAGTGGACAGCAGGGACACCACATGCAAACGAAGCCCTCAACATTCCGTCCCATTCAAAAAAATCCCCCATTTAGAAAATCA
>JAHDIA010000352.1:4008-6618 GCA_020631035.1 Chitinophagales bacterium
GCCTTAATTGCCTCCACCTTCGCCTTCTTTTTCTTTGGATGGTTTGTTGGAATTTTGGAATGGGAAGTCTTCTTGTAATTGTTCTAAGAAGGTCTTTTCCTCTTTGACTTGGATATTGCGTTGTTCTTGTTGAACAGAGTCGAGTATTCCCAATTTTTTGCGGTAGCGATTGAGTCGACGTTTGTCGCCATCTCGGATAAAGTTGGCAATGGCGGTAATTGGTCCTGAAACTACATAACTGACTCCGCTCGACATATCGCCTCGGGGTGGAATGTATTCGAGGGGGATGGTTTTGCCAAATGTTTTTTCATAAACCGTAATGGGATCGTCTTTGATGTCGAGTGCAAGAAAATCTTGTCGAAATTTTTCTCTGGTGGGCCAGGGGTAAATAGTTACTTCGTCTAATTGAAAAACATCTGGTTCCATTATGTGAATAACAGAGAATTTATTGTCTTGTATGGTATCTGGAATGACGAGGTAATTGGGCTTGAATCCCAGAGATGAAAAGAGAATGGTATCATTGGGAGAAGCTACAATCGAAAAAAGTCCATCTAGATTGCTAATGGTGCCCCGTCTTTTGTTTTTGATTTGAACGTGACAGTAAAAAACAGGCTGAATTTCGGTATTGCTGGTGTCGCCACTGATAACCATACCTGAAAATTGTAATAATTTTTGTTCTTGCTCCTCCGTTTGTGCTTGACTATTGGTGTAGCAACATATGGAGCCCAATACTAGGACGATGATGTATGTATATAATTTGGTGTAAATGGTCAAAATTGAGCTTTTGTGTAAATAACGCAAATGTTGGACAAAAAGTCATGAGTATAGACAAAATTATTTGGGAAAAGCTTCATTAAGGAATAAAAAAGATCACAAAATACTGACAATAGACTATGACTTTTATTTAAAGCTGAAACGGTGTGCATAGCCTACCCCTAGTAACAATTGATTCTGCTCATTGGTCAATGTTTCTGGTATAGCAGTATTGAACAAAGAGTTTGGCTCAAAGTTCATTAAGTATTGATCACAACTGACATAGATCATACTATTTTGTCCAACTTTGGCATTGAGAGTTGCACCAAAACTGATAAAATTGCGGTTTTCTAGGACATATTTGTCTTCTTCTATGTAGCGGTTAGGTAAGTAATAATTGTCTTCGAAAGAGTATTGCCCAAGTCCGATGTAAGGAACCAATTCTAACATTCTAAATTGAATGGCATAGCCCAGTTGTAATTCATAGGTATACATTTGATTAGAGAATTGGTCTTTGTTGGTGATTTTATCATAATTATCAAAGTGTTGAGTTCTTCTGATGCCATTCTCAACAATGATTTCGGTATAAGGCTCCCCATAGACAACCCTTCTTTCGGGGGTCCAATAATACACACTTTGCAGATTTAGTTTCGCTCCTAAAACCACATTGTACCACTGTAGCTCTAGTCCAGTGCTTAGACCTTTGGGACCTGTATTGACATCGAGGCTATATTCGTAGCCATCCAACTGATCAATATAGTTGTAAGTTGTTCTACCTGTACCAAAAAACAAGCCTGCTTTGGCAATGAGATGTGGTCTACGTTTGGAAATGGGCATAAATGGTTTATTGCCTTTTACTTTTCGTTTTTGATTGTTGTTTTCTCGTGTACCATCTGATTCCATTTTGACATTTTTCCAGATGAGTTCTGTATTTTGATTGGGATTGAGCAACCAAAAATTATACGCACTTTTGTCCAAGAAATGGGTCAAATTTATTTTTTTCGATTCTTTGCTAGCTTTAAATGAAAATGGCAAACCATCATTGAGATAGTTTTGATCTAGGTTTTTGTCGATAAAATATTGGGGGTTAGCACTATTGTATTCAGAAACAAGCATTACCACAATCACGCCTTCTTCTTTAATTTCACTTTCAACATATCCTACCGCATAGACCCAATCAGAGGCCAAGTCGGTTTTAGGTGGGTCAATTTTTATGCTGTCTTGTAAATTTTCTGCCAAATAGGGATTCATTTTTTTGAAGTGCCTCAAATCAATGTTACTTGGATTTTCTTGATCCAACTGATAATAGAAAAATACCAGTTGTTCTTCTTTGGTACTTTCTGGTTTATAGGGATTGGTGGCTCTATTGTCAAAGATTCTGATTTCTTGGCATTGTGTGTTTGCTTGCCACATTAGTAGCAATACCACCACCAAAGAAAACAAATATTGAATATTGTGCTTATTCATCGTATTGGGTATTTGTGTATTGTTGTTGAATTGCCAATTTATTTAGACCTCATTTCCAAGAACCTGTCAGCTTCTAACAAAGTTAATACAAAAAGCCTTAACTGTTATGTTTAAACAGTTAAGGCTTTATCATTTTTAGGTCAGAAGAAAACTAACTTATTAGTTTACATCCCACCATAATTTTTCGTAAATGCCAATTGTTGGATCAGCATAAGCAGAATTGAATTGTACTTCACTTTGTGGATATGGCCAACGAGTAGGCACCTCTGTACCTCTTGCTGGTGTAAGAGAAGGAATACCTGTTCTTCTCCAATCAGTAAAGCTTTCCATTTGAGTATACATAGCAATGTACTTGTGGGTCATAATGTTTTCCAAAGTAACATCATCTCC
>JAHDIA010000353.1 GCA_020631035.1 Chitinophagales bacterium
GATAGCCATAGCTATCACAGGCGAGTACGAGATGCAGTATAGGACGAAAAGGCATAGTCAAAATATTAAGAAATTTACTTTACAGAGTACTTAACCCTACATTCGACTTTATTAAAGCATTAAATATACGGAAAGTACCGCAGTTATCAAGGAAATTCCCCACAGCCATACACGAAATGGCAATTTGAATACAGAAATTAACACATAAGATACAATTAATAAGATCAAAACGATCAACAATTGCCCTACTTCCAAGCCCAAATTAAAGGCCAAAAGTGGCTGTACAATCGAATTTTCTGCCCCCAAAAGCGACTTCAAATAATTGGAAAATCCCAAGCCATGAATCAAGCCAAAAAATAAGGCAAAACCATATTGTCTCTTCAATGGCGCACCTACAGTTACATGGTCGTGGTTTTGCATTCTACGATGAGCCATCCAATCCCCAATCAAATTGGCAATCGCTGTAATAAAGATGGTAATGGGAATCAAAAACTCGATAAGATCACTGGGAATCAAAACATAATTAAGGGTCGAAAGCGCAAGCGTAATAGAATGCCCAATCGTAAAAGCAGTCACCAAACCCGCCACCTGCTTCCAATCCTTCAACTGAAAACACGCACAAAGCGCAACAATAAACAAAATATGGTCATACGCATTGATGTCCGAAATATGCTGCCAACCCAGCGTAAAGTATAATTCAAATATAGACATAGGCAAATAGGTAATATATCAGCAGTTACAAAATTAGTAAAATGTATTAAATAAGTTCTTCCCATTCTTTCTTTATCGAATCCTAAATTATTTTCAAAATCACTTTACTTACTTAGTCTTATTGGAATATGTGGAGGTGCAAAATTGGGAAACAAATGAAGGTTTAAACCAAATTGTTTTGGATGTGACGAGCTATTCAGCAGGCAGCTATTTTATCAAAGCGAATAGTGCAAGCCAAGGCACATTGCACATTCCATTTGTAAAAGAAAATTAGGTTCTTTGACTGTATTAGCTTGAATACAATAAACGCATACTAGATTAGATAAGGAGTATTCATTACATCCATTCTAGGGGAGGTCTCTTTTTGAGATTTCCCTTTTTGGGGCAAGATGGGTTGAAAAATAGATGCGACAAAGGGCAAAATATGCCACCTACGTCGAATCGTCGAACCGCCGATAGTAGCGGATACCCCGCAGTAAGGGCGAATTGCATTCGCCCAATACAAGGAGTAGCAGCGGATAGTCCCGATGAATCGGGAAAGGTTTGAAAAACCAATGTTCCGTCCCAATCAAATAAAAATTAATTCAATTTAAATGGTACCTCCATCGCAAAAATGGGGATTTTGACCTCAAAAAGTCGGTCATCTGAGACACGCAACATAGTGTAGGTTCCGTGCATATTTCCAAAGGTAGAGTTGAGATTACAGGCAGAAGTATATTGATGAGATTGCCCAGGCTCGATGATGGGTTGTTGACCCACGACACCTTCGCCATTGACTTCTCTTCGGATATTGCTCATTTCAAAAATGTACCAATGCCGTGACAGCAATTGGATAGTATATTTGCTACAATTTTCAATAGTAATGTGATAAGTAAATATGTATTCTTGATTAGAGGGATGAGAATACTCAGGACGGTATTGAACTTCCGCACTTACAATGATGCCTTCTGTTATTGCGCTTACTGAAACCATAGCCTAGCATTTTTCTTTTCTGATTTTGGCAAACTTGCACAAAATCAATTACGATACACGAAATTGTTTTGTTCTCAATTTAATAGAATATTTACAAAGAAGCAACGACTAAGCTAGGTTTTTTGTTTTACACAGGTACTTTTATGTTCAAAAAACGGCTTACCAAGGCAATTGCATCTTTTTGGGCAGTAGCTAAATCATCATTGAGTACAATGGTGTCAAAGGCGTTTTCATAAGTGAGTTCTGTTTTGGCACGAGCGATACGGGTTTGCAAACTTTCTAAGGTTTCTGTTTTACGTGCTTTGAGACGGTTAACCAATGTTTCAACCGAAGGTGGCTTAACAAAGATGGCGAGTGCTTGATCTTGATAATGGTCTTTGATGCTTTGGGCACCCTTAACATCTACATCAAAAATAACATGTTGCCCCTCTGCCCAAATGCGTTCTACTTCGCTTTTGAGTGTCCCATACAAACAGCCCTTGTAGACTTCTTCCCACTCTAAGAATTCGTCTGCTTTAATCTTATCTTGGAAAGTTTGCTCCGATAAAAAATAGTAATCCTCTTTATCAGTTTCATAGAACCTTTTGGGGCGAGTGGTCGCAGAAATAGAGAAGGCAAGACAGTCAAGGTGTTCGAGTAAGTAACGAACCAGAGTAGTTTTGCCCGCACCAGAAGGTGCAGTAAAAATGACGACCTTATTTGTTATCTCCTGTGTACTATCCAAAATATTGTTTGAGTTGTTAGGTTATTATGACTCAACAAAAATCAATAAGTAATAGTTATGAATGTTTTTTTTACAAAACATTCAAAAGCTGTTCCTTGATTTTTTCTAGTTCATCTTTCATTTCTACAACCAAGACTTGTATGTGCATATCATTGGCCTTAGAACCAATGGTGTTTATTTCTCGACCAATTTCTTGGCTAATAAAGTTTAGTTTTTTGCCTTTGCTATCAACTTGTTTGTCTAATTCGGTCAAAAACAACTGACAATTGTTTAGCAAACGGACAGTTTCTTCCGTAATATCCAATTTTTCTAAATAAAAAATCAATTCTTGTTCAAAGCGATTTTCGTCTACTTGTAAATCTTTGGCGTTTTTGAGCAAGGACTGTTTAAGGCGTTTTTTTACCCTAGGTACACGTTCTGGTTCTAATTCTTTGACTTTTTCAAGTTTTGTCAATATGCTGTGAATGCGTTGACTAAAGTCGTTTGATAGTACCTCCCCTTCATCTAAACGGTAATGTTTGACTTTTTCCAATGCTTTTGCACACATTTTTTGAAGTGTCATAGATTCCTCCTCACTAACTTGTGTATCAGACATCAATACATTGGGGAGCATAATGATGCTTCTAAGAATTTCATTCTGTGGAATCTGTGTTGTTTCACAAAAGGCTTTCAATTCCTTGGCATAAGTATGCATCAAGTTTTTGTTGAAGCGAGTAGGTAGGTCATCTCCACCTGTAATCTCTAGTGTAAAGTAAACATCTACTTTCCCTCTTTTTAAATATTGGTTAATGATTTTACGTAGGGCAATCTCTTGGGATTTGTAGGGGGCAGGTAGGCGCATATTGATGTCTAACTGCTTACTGTTGAGCGAGCGAATCTCTAAAACAAAACGTTTTCCCAAAACCTCGGCAGATGAACTGCCAAAACCTGTCATTGAATATAGCATCTATCTAATTATGTCTAATTTCTGTTAAAGTGTACCACACACATCTTAAAATTGACACAAAAATAACTTTATTTTTTGTTCTTAAAAGAGTTCTTAACGGAGAATATGAAGATGGTTAGCAAAGACGGTATCCAAATCCATAAAAATTCACTCTTCATCACCATCCATCCCCACTTGCTAAAAAAGGCTTCAATACTTATCGGAGATACTTGAATGGGACGAATGGGAAAAAAATAGCGGGTATTCTCAAAAGGAGCAAAAAAGGCAATGCCCAAACCACCCGAAGTCATAGCATCCAATATACCATGGGAGGCAGTACACAAAAACAAGAACAATCCAATCCGCCAGACCTGTTTGTTGTTTCGGTAAAACAAAAGGAGCAATAAGCTGGTCCACAAAAAGGCAAAAAAGAAAGAGTGGGTCAAGCCTCTATGCCCTAGCATATCTCGGTAAGCAATGCCATAATGAAAGCCAATAACGTCCAAATCGGGCATAGCCGAGCTAAAAACTCCCAAAAGCCAAAGCTTCCAGCCCATTTGAGAAGGACCAGTCACTTTGCCAATGGCAATGGCAGATATGGCATGGGCAAAAGCTGAAGGCATAAGAGTCTCATTTGGAATAAGTTGCAAAAATAAACAAAAGTGTGTGTTTAATATTAGAACAGAACGTTAAAAACTTCGTTTGCATGTCGTCTCCCTGCTTTTCGTTTCTAGTCCCGAATTGCTGCGCATCGGGAGCTATCCACTGCAATCAGGTGTAGTTTCGTTTCTTTTTGTCCTCCGTCGCTTCTCAAATATTCTAACTTGCTTAATATTTTGTAACTTTTACACAAATTATTACACTTTATAATAAATGAGGTAGTATACAAAAAAAACAGATTTTGTCTAGATTGAATCAAAAAGTCGAAGAAGAATTGATCGCTGCTTGTGTCAATGGCAATGAACGAGCTAGGAAAATGCTGTATGAACAATACAAATCTAAAATGATGGGTTTGTGTATGCGCTATGCCAAAACAAGAGAAGAGGCACAGGATTTATTACAAGAAGGATTCATCAAGGTCTTTAGAGATTTGCATCAGTATCGTCCCATTCGCCCACTCAATGCTTGGATGCGAAAGGTGATGGTCAATACAGCTCTAGAACACATCCGAAGGAACAAAAGAGCACACGAACATTATAGCGATTTATTACCCGAAGATTTATCTTTGGCAAATCAATACGACGAAATTCAGGAAAAATACAATGCGGCTTATATAGTATCTGCCATTCAACAATTGTCAACAGATTATCGACTGGTATTCAATTTATTTGCTGTAGAAGGATATAGCCACAAAGAAATCGCACAAATGTTGGGGATTACTGAAGGAGCATCTAAGGTTCGGCTCCTAAGAGCGAAGGCTGCTTTGCAAAATAGATTAAAAGAACAACAACACAAAAAATGAGCGACTTGCTAAATTATGACGATAATGAAAAGCTAAAAGACTTGCTGCGCAAGTTTGAGCTTGAACCAGATGAGTCAGTTTGGAGCAACATCAAAGCCAGTTTTGATGAACAGTCGCCTATGCCTCCTAATTCGTTTGCTACAAGTCTTCAAGATTTTGAAGCCACTCCCGATGACAAAGTTTGGGACAATATTCAAGCAGGCTTAGAGTCAACACCTGAACCACCACATTCCATAGAAGCAGCCTTGCAAAACTTTGAGTTAGAACCCGATCCATTTGTTTGGGACAATATCAATGTGGCATTGTCTCCAAAGCAACCCCAAAGGATGACTACTTCGAGTACTGCCAACAATCAAGTTGCCAAAAGATGGGGCTTGATTGCTTTATTATTGTTGCTAGGAGTGAGCGGGGCTTATTGGTTGCAATATTCCAATGATACTCAACAGAATAATATACTTGTTGAAACAAAAAATGATAGCAAACAAATAGGAGTAGAAACACAAAGAGCAAATTCAAGTTTGGAGCCAAATGACCTACAGAACCAAGTCATAAATGAGCCCAAACAATCTACTATAGAAACTTCTTCGGCAATGTTTGCCGAAGAAAGATTGGATAAAAAAAATACTCAATTAAATCCACAAAACAGTACAAATCAAAGTAGTAGGTTGAAGCAAAATAGTCCTATACAAAAAAATAGAACAGCAAAAGGGGAAATTGAGATCATCAATTACAACAAACCTATACGAAAAAACGGAATAGAACAATACAATGAAGTAAATCAGACCAATACTGAATTAAAAGAAACAGTACAAGGGGCAGTAACATTACCAATATCAACAGATGTTTCTGCTTCTAAAAAGAAAGAAGTTTTTGACCATATACAGAGAGGTCAATTAGAACATTCAAATCGTTTGCCGAAATATTTTTTGGGTAATTTAGCTATTAAAAATACCAGTCTAGTCAATGAATTAAACATTGCCCCAAAGATTCCTCCGATAAATAGTTTTGACAATCTTAGCATAAGCAAATTCATTGCAACCTACACAACTTTGGGATTGCACAACTGGCATATCGCAGAGCAAGGGGGAGAAAACAACTTTAATAAGAATGGACACTTGCAAGTTGAACCAAGTTTCTCGGCTGGTATTTTACTTAATTTCCCTATCAAAAAACAGTTTGCCTTACAAACAGGAATAAATTACCGATATTTTCAATCTGCTTTTGAAACAACGGCTAGTATTTGGGAAGCTGGAAGCAATGAGCAAGGGACACCCAATATGTTCGAGATCGCCTTGCTTTCTCACAATCATCAATACAATCTAAGTGCCATAGGCTTGAAGAGTAGGTATATTCCCAATGATGGGCAAATGAGTATTTCAGGGAGACAAAAATTGAAGTATTTGTCGATACCCATTTTAGGGTATTACCATAAACGCATTGCTCCTAAGTGGGCTATAGGGTTTACTGCTGGAACTGAAATAAATGTATTGATGCAAAACAAAATGCAATTATTGGATTATGACTTATTGGGTATTTACATTGAAAAACTTGAATTGATAAATAGTGAAGGACTACGAGATCTTAGTTTGAGCTATTTGGGAGGAATTGACTTAAATTATCAATTGAGCAAACATTGGGGATTGTATACTCAGGCAATGTATACCAACTCATTGAGCAATATGAGCAATGTAAGTGGACATAAGGTTCATTTTCATGAATTGGGTATAAGATTGGGAACCAAATATTTTTTCTAGTAAAATTGTAACCTTTGGGAATTGTTGAACACTTATATAACTACTGACGACAATGAAGAACATTC
>JAHDIA010000354.1 GCA_020631035.1 Chitinophagales bacterium
CAATCACATAAATAGGTCAAGTGGTGGGCATCTATTAGGTAATCGAGCAAGAATAGATACCCACCATCTTAAAACGCAGGATGAGCGGGTGGTTGCCCCCTTGTACGAAGTATAAAATATGCGTTGGCTAACCTGACCAAAATGCAGCCATGAAAGAGGAACGTTGCACCATAATAATGAATTACCTAGTGTTTTTCACGCAAGTTTCACCCTTCGTCGCTAGGGGATCTGGTGTGCCAGCCCAGCCCAATTTCTTGGGAATGACGTCAGTGACGGAAAACTTAGGGAATGCTATCAGTGACGGAAAACTTGGGAAATGACGTCGGTGACGGAAAACTTGGGAATGAGATCGGTTATGGAGGTGAAACTTTTCTCCCTGACTTGCGGTTGATAAAGAATTACTGTATATTTGACATACAATAGCAATAAATGCTATGGAAATATTTATACAACACACAAAACCCCAGCAATGTCTAAAACACACTTCCCTGGTCTGAGCACCAAGGCTTTTTCGCATCAATTGGATGTGAGTAGCTTTGAGGCCTTGTCCCACACACCGCTTATTTCGCATTTTATCAACAATATGATTAAGTTCCTCGCAGAGGTGCCTGTTTTTGTTGAGATGTACTCCAATGCGGTACGGGTGACGCCCAAAAATTATGGTAAAATCCACGATTTAATGATGGAGGCTTGCCAGATTTTGGATATGTCTCCTCCCGATTTGTTTGTCAAACACGATTTTAATTCCAATGCTTTTACGACGGGTATCGAAAATCCAGCGATTATTTTGTTTTCTGGTTTGGTTGATACACTCAATGAAGCGGAATTGCAGTCGGTTATTGCCCACGAATTGGGACACATCAAGGCACGACATATTTTTTATCATCAAATTGTAAGGGTCGTTGCGACTTATGGCTCTGGTTTCGCAGGTAAATTTTTCCCTGCTCACTTGGCACAGCAAGGATTCCTCGCCCTCTTTATGTCGCACCTTCGTAAATGTGAGTTGACGGCAGATCGTGCGTCGCTTCTAGTGGCACAAGACCCTCATGTCATCATTTCGACTTGTATGAAATTGGCGGGTGGTTGTACGAATCCTGAACACGAATTGTCTACCAATGAATTTTTGGTTCAGGGCAAATCGCTCGAAGGTTTGATTTATGACAACAATTATGCAGGTTTGCTCTACTGGCTCAAAACCATTGGGCGTACCCATCCATTGCCTGTTCCGCGTGCATCCATCATTCATGCCTATAGCGAGAGTCAGGAATACCACAATATTTTGGAGGGCAATTACAAACAATACGACCTAAAGGTTTGTATGAATTGTAAAAAAGCGACCTCTATTCTCAATAAAGTTTGTCCGCATTGTATGGCGCAATTTGGCAAGCAAATGTTGAGCGATTTGATTTATTGTAGAGTCTGTGACAATGCCATCCAAAAATCTGAATACGATTTGGGTGAGATGCGTTTTTGCCCTGACTGTGGTTCTGATATGATGGGTAAGGAAAACATCTTCAACAAATATGAGTGGATATGAAAGAATACAAAAGATGTGTCAACTCCGATTGTCTCGCTTCGATTAAGACGAAAAATAAAATATGTCCTTATTGTGGCGTAAATCAAAAATCCATTTTTTTTACCAATGAGGAATTGATTGCCGCACTGGTAATAATAGAAAAAATGGTAAAGGTGAGTGGACAAATTTCTCAAAATGAAGAGGAATTGCTCAACCGCCTGTTCAATCGCTTGAATATCAACATCATCCAACGTCGTGAAATCAATTCGATTCGGTTGAGCTTAAAAGAATTGGCGGCAGAAATCCACTCCAAGGAGATTAAGTTTTTCATCTTGGAGAATTGTTACAATATTGGCTATTCTAAGGGACAACTGGTTCCCAAAGAACAAAACTACATCAATGAAATTTCTGATCTTTTGGGTTTAAATTTGGTAGAACGAGAGCAAACACTCAAGAACTATCATTTGAAGACGTATACCCGTGACATCCTCAATACAGTCAAAAGTCGCCCCAAAAGCAAGAACGATTCTCAAGTATTGATGGTGGTTGAAAGTAGCAGTGAGAAAGCGATTTTGCGTTCCTCGGTTACTGCGGGAGCCTTGGGAGCGATTCCCATCCCCTACTCTAGTTTTTTCTTGGTCACGCCCGTTCAAATGGCGATGGTTTTGCAAATAGGAGAAAGTTATGGGTATAAGGACATAACACAAGAGTCGGTCAAAGAATTAACAACTGTACTTCTAAGCTCTATAGGCATAAGAACTTTGGTTACGGGAACGGTTAAATTTATTCCTGGGCTGGGTTCTTTGGTGGGAGCGGCCATTGGTGCGAGCACTTCCTTTTCGGCAACTTATGCAATGGGTTTGGTGGCGTCCAATTATTTTAAAAATGGGCGCAATATGACCCCCGAAGATTTAAAAATTGCCTTTAAAGAATCCTTCCAAGACGCCAAGAAAATATTTGTCGACTACAAAGACAAAATTCTTTCTGAACAAAAAATATTTGAGAAAAAAAAGAAAGATTTTGAGTCTAAGAGCGGCAATCTTTCAGAGGAGAATAAGAAAGACTTTTTGGACGATTTGGAGTAAAAGAAGAAGTTTGAAGTTTCTTCCAAAACAAAATTTAGCCCAAGTGTGTTAGCAATTAAAATAAAATTGGATAATCGTATATCTCTACCATTTACAAATTGAGTTTCTTTCCAAGCAGCTTAGATAAATGTTTTTTTCCTATATTTGTTTTAGTTCAGTAACTCATAAAATGTACTTTAAAACAAGAATCAAGCAATATAAGCTATTTGCTTTTGAGCAGATAAACTTTGTAACAAAAATCCTTGTCATTTCCATAGGTTTTTTTGTGTATTCCAATGTATTTTCTCAAAATCCTTTGTGCAATTACAAAAAAGAGTTCAATCCTTGTGGTAAATTGGGCTTGGAAGCCCGAGAAGAGGTCCTCGTATTGATAGAAGATATTTTAAATGTTCTGGGTTTTGATAGAAACTTTGAAGTAATGGAATGCCCTGAATCAAAAGTGTTTCGAGCAATCAAATTTCCACATATTCCAAGTCCTTACATAATTTATGATGCCAGAATGCTCCATAATTATCATTACAGTTATGAATACCATAGAGACAAGGACAAACAGTTTATATCAAACACCTTGACCTTGGCACACGAAATTGGGCACATCGTCAACCTCCACATCATTGATGGCTTTCAAACCAACCACCAACTTGAAATAGAAGCAGATGAATTTGCAGGGGCAATAGTATATAAGTTAGGGATTAATTTGTATGACGCCATTGAGTCTTATGAAAAGAATCAAATGATAAGGGAGCAACAAACCGAGCAACACCCAGGACGAAACACCCGAATAGAAGCCTTAAAAAATGGCTTTCTCAAGGCTTATGCTCAAGATACCGCTTTGTATATGTCTAAGCTCACTGAAGACAATTGGGTATTTGTCAAGGGCGGAGCATTTAAGATGGGATGCACTTTTTATGACCGCCCCTGTATTCCAACTACTTATACTGGTTGGCTCAAATGCCCAGAACAAGAGTTCAATCACGAAGTAATACTAGCAGACTACTATATCTCCAAACACGAAATCACCAATCAGGAATACTGCGATTTTTTAAATGAAGTAGGATACAAAATTGACAACCCTCAACAGTGGATTGACTTAGAAGCTGATTTGGGAATGATTGTTTTTGATGGAAACCAATATGTTCCGAAAAGCCCAAAATTTAAAAATTATCCTGTGGTCTTGGTCAATTGGTTGGGAGCCGAGGCTTATGCCAAATGGCAAGGAGGTCGTCTACCTACAGAGGCAGAATGGGAATATGCTGCTAAAGGAGGCCTTGTGGGCAACCACCAAGTGTGTATGGATTTGGAACAAGCCAAGGATTACTGTAAATATTTAGAGGTTTACACAGATGAGACTGAATTGTATTATGAAGTAAACAAGTATCAAGCCAATGCCTTAGGTATTTATGGTATGGTAGGAAGTGTTGCTGAATGGTGTAGCGATTGGTATAAAGAAGATTTTTATTACAATAGCCCCCAATTGAATCCTCGTGGTCCTGCCAAAGGCTCAACCAAGGTCGTTCGGGGAACAACATATGTTCAGTTCTTAAGTAAAGTTTCTGGAAATGGGGGACATCATCTGTTCTTCGAAAGAATTCTTTTGCAAAAGCAAAATATAGCTTTTCCTATAGACTTTGATTACTATGGTGGAGATTATAACGCCAGTTACTTCCAAGATTTAAGATTGGCAAAACGAAACCATACTTATCCCGAATTCAATTATGGAGACATTGGGTTTAGAATTGTAAAAAGCAAATGATATGCACAAGTTTTTTTATTGCTTTGTTTTTCTTGTAAATATTTATTGTTTCGCACAATCAGATTCAACTTATTCGTGTGATACTTGGCAAAATAAATGCGAGACTCAAAATCTACAAACCTTAACAGATTCAGAAAGCAAATTGGGTTTATTTGTAGACAACATATTGGATATTGTTGAATTAAAAAGAGCTTTTTACATCAAAACCTGTCAGTCCAATTGTGCCATTTATTCAGCAATCATCGAAAACGACCCTGTCCCTTCTTTAATAATCAATCAAGAAAGTGTAGCAAGCATCAACAATTTTATTTTAGATGAATATTATACAGATGAAGAATTGAAAATGATTGCTCAAATCGCTCATCAAATTACCCACATTACAGGATTTCACCATTTTGACAATTATGAAAGTATTGAAACCATCGAAACACAAGCAGATGTTTTTGTAGGCAAACTTTTCTACAAACTAAACATTAAAGAAGACCGACTCGAATCAGTCTGTAAAAAAATATGTACCAGCAATTCCCATACTGATTGCTCAACTTATTATGTCAACATTCTCAAGGGATACCAAAGCGACGAAGCCACCCAAAATATTCAGAGTTTTGAAGAATCTGTCATTCAAAAAAACATTCCCAAAGATTTTGTACTTGTTGAAGGAGGAACACTTTTACTTGGCTGTGATCTGGAACGCGATCAAATAGAATATAAAAATATAGGTGCCACTTTAATTGAGCTAGAAGACTTTTACATTTCCAAATATGAAGTGACCAATCAAGAATTTTGTGATTTTTTAAACCAACGTCACAATTCAAAATATATGCCTAGCAGAGATCTAATACCTGCTACTTTGAGGGATTGGATTGATATCAGTTATACCAACATCATTTTCTCAGATGATGAATACAATCCCAGAGAAGGCTATGAAAACCATGCTGCCACTTCGGTTACTTGGTTTGGAGCATTGGCTTATGCAGAATGGGCTGGAATGCGTTTACCAACCTATTGGGAATGGGAATACGCTGCACGGGGCGGTCAAAAATCCAAACAGTACCTTTTTTCTGGTGGAGACGACCTTTTTAAAGTGGCTTGGGTTCGAGACAACGCATTGAGTGAATGCCAAGAAGTAGGACAACTACAAGCCAATGAATTGGGTTTGTACGATATGACAGGGAATGTCTATGAATATTGTACTTTAGACCCTGCCTTAAAGGAAAAACTTAAACATACATACCACCGCATAGAAAAAACTGCTTTTATTAGAGGTGGCAGTTTTACCGAAGGAGACCTTATAAGCAATTTTTTCAATTGTGCAATAGCTAGCATTAATCCTTACCATATAGGACCAATGTTACATGACGAAAGCAAACGGGTATCCCAAAGTACTGGCTTTCGTTTGGCTTTTGATAAAAATATTAGAAGATGACTTTTGTTCAATTTTTACTTTCTTTAATTTTCACATCAACTTTATTCATTCATTCTGATGCTCCCCAGGATATGGTACTGGTCGAGGGTGGCACTTTTAGAATGGGTTGTGACAACGAGATGCATTACAAATGTGGTGAACATAATATGGGGCATACCGTTACACTCGATGGTTTTTACATCTCTATACACGAAGTAAGCAATCAAGAATATTGTGATTTTTTGAACCAAAAAGGCAACCAAAAAGAAGCAGGCGTATTCTGGCTAGATATGAAAATGAATACAAGTATCGTCTATACCAATGGCCAATTTGTTCCCAAAGCCCAGCAAGTAAATCACCCTGTAAACTGTGTTTCTTGGTATGGTGCGCAAGCTTATGCCACTTGGAAAGGTATGCGTTTACCCACAGAAGCAGAATGGGAATTTGCCTCCCAATCCAGAATCAATCCTGGCAATTCTGTTTTTGCAGGGGGGAACAGAAGCAAAGGCATAAAAATTGACCAACTGGCTTGGTACCAAAAAAACTCCCCCCAAGAAGCTCCAAATGAAACTATGCAAAAACAAGCAAATGATTTGGGACTCTACGATATGACTGGCAATGTAAGCGAATGGTGTTCAGATTGGTATGATGACAAATACTTTGCCCAATTAGACAGCCTAACACTCAATCCTACCGGTCCTCAATATGGATATAGAAAGGTTGCCAAAGGTGGTTCTTTCGCAGAAGACATCTTGTTATATTCACAACAGATTTCATCTTACACCTGTTCTTTATTCAATTGGGCTTTTGATTGGCAAAATCTCTTTAAAAAATACTA
>JAHDIA010000355.1 GCA_020631035.1 Chitinophagales bacterium
GGCGAGATATGAAGTGCAGAATGTAGGAGGCGATTTGCACAATGAGTTGTGGGTGCCTGCGGAGGATTTGGAGGAATTTAATCGGCATATTGTTGGGCAAATTCAAGTGAGTGGTCGTTTTTATGGCCCTAAGTATACAGGTGTGGTGAAAAGTACCAAATATTTTATATCTTTGGATGTAAATGCACAGTGGGAGCAAGTCAAAAAGTTTGCTCAAGCGGGAAAGTTGCAAGATTTATTGCCTAGTGAAAAAGCGAGTATCCTTATCAATTGGGAATATTGGAAGGAGAAAGGAGATTCCACAGAGGTATTGACACAATTGGTCAATGTCTGGAAGGCAAGCTATGGCGATGGGTTAAAACTGGAAGTTTAATTTAAGTAAATTGAAAAATTGAATTGTAGGGACACCTTATAGTGTGTTCCTACAATTTTTCATATGTTTTTTGCTGGGATCATAATTGTTAAATCATTTAATCAAAATTTATTAAAATGCAATTGAAACTTCAAAACTCAGTTGATGCTGAGAAGGTAAAAGACTATCTGGAAGGAGAGATGCCAAATTGTACTGTGAAAACACTTTGGATTAGTAAAAAGACAGTTGTTGTACAGCAAGGAACGAAAATGATACGAGTGGTAGTCAAAGATGGTGTTGCCAAAATAAAGGGAGAGGTGAATACACAAAACCCAGGAGTAGCCATTGGGATGGTACTAGGAGTTTTTGCTGGCTTGATTGGTATGTTGATTGTGTGGGGAATTGTTTGGCTGGTAAAGAAAAAAGACATCAAAGAATTACAGGCAGTTGTCTATGAAAAGTTGGAAGATGGCTTGGGATTGGTAAGTGAAATGAGTCATAAGGAAGCTATTGCCTAAAAAGGCTATTGTTGAGGAACACAATTTCGATTGAGAGACAAACGTTTCCTCATAACAAGGACATTTCTTTAAGAAATGTCCTTGTTGTTTTTAGTCCCATAAATGAAAATGAAACGCTTTTTCCTATTTTGCTTGTTCACACTCATTTTATTGCTACTTTTTCGAGGGCAATTGTACCGAATGTGTATCACTTACAAAGCGGTAGGGGATAGATCAAGCATACCATTAATAGACACAAAATTAAAATCAAGCTTGGATGAGTGGTCATTGGCAAATGAATCGCCAAGTGTGGAGGACTTGATTTATTTTGTGCAAAAACAAACTGCTCATTACCTACATTTTGTCAACCGACAAGCAGAGACCAATCCCAATCTAAGTTACAAGACAGGAGCGACCAATTGTGTGGGCTATTCCAAAATGGCTCAAGCAATGGCGCAGTACCTTATTGATAAACAAGCTTTAAATTTAAAAGCAAAGCACAAGCTGGGCAAACTACATGTGTTGGGCTATGACATCCACCAATGGATAGATGATCCCTTTTGGGCAAATCACGATTACAATGAAATTGTAGATTTACAAAGCAAACAAATCTATGCCTTTGATCCAACGTTGTATGATTATTTGCGGGTTGCTTTCGTAGGTATAAAAGAGTGAAGCTTTAATCGCATTCAGTAGAAAATAAAAACTCAGTTAGTAAATTCATTTTCTTTACAAGATGTTTGTGTACTTTAACAGTATTGATTCGATAATATGGAAAAATTTCATTGTAGCGTTTAAGTTCGTACTCGTCTATCTCAAAATATTCTTTGTTTTCCTTTAACTTGGGACTATGGTAAATATCTTTGGTTTTGTCATATTGGTATAGGTCAATATTTAATCCGTCTATTTCGGGGAGAGCTAAAAACTCTTTGTTTAAATATTTGGGCTTATTTTTTGGGGTAAATTGACTCAATACTTCATAAAACTCTAATTCCTGTAGTTCTTTTAGAGGGACTTTTTCTATACCCTCTTCAGAATCAAAGAACAATTGTCCATTTTGATATTCTGCATAAAAAGTATTGGAAACTCTACGTTCAATAGATGTGAAGCAGATTGAAAAATCATTGTAATTTTTCGTGTTTTCAAAAGTGTATACATCATATTTTTTGATTTTTGTTATTTTTTCTTCAAGTATCCAACCAGCCAAATGTGGTTCTAAAAGCATTTTGGGATGTTCGGGAGTGGTAAAGCGCAATTTTTTTATAGGTATCGTGCTTTTATAGAGATAGGGGAAATCAATACAGTTTGTATTAGGGCTAAAGACATTTTTGAAATCAAGTATTTCAGTTTTGGGTTCTTCTTCAAAATTTACCTTAGCACTTGTTTCGTGGAAATTTTCAAATAAAATCCTAGTCGTATCTCCTAATGATTCCGTTTTTCGACCATATAAAACAAAAGCATGGGGTTCGTAATCCAGTGAAAATTCAATCACATTTTGATCTAGGATTTTATATGATCCAGCTTGTGTGCCTCCAATACTAAGGATTGCAAATCGCTTGTTTGGAAATATTGTGATACCACCTTGAGATGAAGCGCCATAGTATCCGCTTATGTTTTCGGGATTTGCTTTTTGACTTTGACCAAATAAATTTGACATATTAATGAAGATAAATATTAGGGTGAATGATATTGTTTGTTTTGTATTCATAAGTATTGATTTAGGCATTTTCTAATTTCTTACGTTTCATCTGAAACTCCTCCATTCCCCATAAATTTTCCCCACACTCCCAACAAACAAAATCCTCATTCTTGACAATTTTAAGGCTTTTACAGTTTGGGCAATAGCTAAAAACATAAGCAGGATCAAAACCATCGGGATGTGGCAACTCAATGCCTCGAAGCGACTGAGCCACAGCTTCCCAAGAATGAGTGGGTGGACAGTAACCCGTTGACTGATTGGTGATTTGACAGATGGACTGTAATTTGCCTTTGTCGAACTCAAATGAGATTTCACCCGCCGACAAAACTGGTTTTTTATTGGCACATTGAACGTGCTCAATGTGTCGGTCGCTAATGTACAACTGCCAATGTTCCAATACCACAAAGGTCGCCACAATGATACCATAGTCGTTGGCTTGTTGCTTTTCCTTTTTGATCCAAGCTTCAATATCAGAACGCTGATTGATGGGCGTTCCTTGGTATTGGGCTTGTACCTTGTCTTTTAAGTGTGGTGGTCCGATATAGTAGTACAATAATGGCATTTTTTGAGCATTACTAAATCGGCATTTGTTTGTTGCGTCTGATTTCTTTTAACTGTTTTCTAAAACTAGAAAATCTGACATGTAATTGAGTAATGTCCTCCGTATCTTTGACCATCTCGTAATATCTGTTTTTGGCGATGATGCTCTGCAATTCAAAAGCCCAATAAATGGTCATCAATGGGTTGATCCAGAGTTCACTGCCCCTTGTCCGATTTGTTCGGTGATAATCTCCATATTCCCCATCCAAAGCACTCACTATAGAATTGGCAACAATGCTTTGGTGGTGGTGCATACGCTTATTGGCGTGGGCAACCAGTTCACTGAGCTTTTTGCCCTCCGTCATTTCCTTGGTAATTTGGAACAAGCCCAAATAGCCTCCTTCTTTGGCAAGTTCAGCAACATTTTCTAGGAAGCGGTAGTGAGAGACTCCGTGAAAATGATCTATCCCAAAACCCACACTCAATAAATATTGCTTGTCGATACCTGTATTGTACACCGCCGCCATAGAACAAATGTCCTCCATAGGTGTACCAAGTGTTTGCTCGTCTCCAAACATCAGGCTGTCAGTACCACCATCTACCAAAATGATGGTGTCGATTTTGTGTTCTTTGATGAGGTATTGGTAGGCACGGGTAAGCGGCATTACACCACTGATTTCGAAGGCATACATATCGGGATGAATGCCCTGCATTTCTAGATACTGACAAAGGTAGAGTTCTGGGAAATAGTTTCGCCCAGACAAGTCCATATCGTTTATCTTGATTTTGTAACAATAGGGCCATACTTGTTCGGCAGTGGTTTCGCTCAACCAAGTAAAGGACAAATTGCCCAATATGACATTTTTGCCTTGTTGTTTTAAATTGAGGTATATGGGAATACCTGAATATATGTCAAATCCTCCGCCTGCACCAGCGACCAAAATGTTTTGGCTGTCGGTCAGTTGTTCAAAGAAAGGGACTTTGTCTAATTGAAACATCTTCTTGGGTGTTGGGTACAAGGGTGTAACATTGTTTGGGGGGAATTAATTCCATTAAATAAATGTTATTAAAATATAGGAGAGAGTAAATATTGTTGTTGTAAAAAATATTAGCATGAAATTTGTGCCTTTTGAAAATATCACTTATCAAACCAAGTTGAGCTCTGAAGAAATTGTATTTAGAATTGATAGGAGTCTTAGACCTCCAATGGGTATCACAGATATGTTTAATGTAAGAAAGCTATTAGATGAAAGAAATGCTAGACCTTATGAAGGAAGTGTAAATAGTCAGTTCTTTAGTATATCTCGTGTAATTTCATATAAAAACTCTTTTTTACCAAGAGTCAAAGGGAGTATTGTAAAAGATTTGAATGGAACTAAGATTAATGTGAAAATGAGACTACATCCTCTAGTAATGGTTTTTATGTTTATTTGGTTGGGTTTCACTGGATTTGGTTTTATTAGTTTTTTGATATTTTCAATACAACGAGGAGTATTGCAGCCTGCTATGTTAATGCCTTTGTTAATGGTGTTATTGGGGTATACACTAATGACTGGGGCATTTAAAGTAGAAAGCTTACAAACAAAGGAGTTTCTATTTAACTTGTTTGAAGCAGAGACTATTGATTGATTGTCTCTGTATGGGGAGCAGTTGGGCGTGTTATCACGCCCTAATCAACCGAAGCCCGCCCCCCAACTCCCTCACCCTCAAAGCAATGCTTTCCATTTCCCGAAAAAGCTTCATTTTCAATGCCTCAATTGGTCTTTTTGCCAAATCACTTCCTAGTAACTCAAGGGTGTTTATAAAATCATCCAAATCTAGTAAATAGCCCTCAACACTCATATCATCTTCCCAGCCTGTACACTCACTCCAATCTCGAATAAATTGTGTGGTGGAAGCATAGTTGTCAGGTGTGATATTGTGCTTGAAATACTGTGACAGTATAGATGTCAAAACATTGGCATCATACACAAGAGCAAAGTATTTGCCCTTGTCTTTATACCACAATATTTCTTCTTTACCACAAGCGGGAGCATAACAAATAGGGCAGGGAAGTGTTAAGTCATTGATGAGCTGAAAAGAAATATATTGTTCTTTGCCTATGTAGTATTTATAGACTTCCATCAACCAGCAGTTTTCTGGTCAATTAGCTTTAATGTTTTACCATCGTAGGTAAAAATCCACCAGCTAGAGTACTCACTTATCGAATCATAGCCACAGTCAAAATTGTCGTCGGGTATGATTTCGGAATGGCTTTGCATACTTTCATATAAGGTGACAGTATCTTGTTCAATTCTTAAACTTGTAACAGAGACAGCATAACCATCATCTATAGTGGTTTTATACATTGCTTTGTCTCCACACCAGTTTACTCGTTCTAGGGGAATCGCATTCATTATTTCAGTCAAAGCTGTCCGAAATTCTATATAAAAATCCTGGGGAGTAATGTCTCCAAAAAGTGCTTTGGACATCCTCTTTGGCGTTGAGGGTATTCTTTAATTTCTGGATGGCTGCTACGTATTGAAGTCGATATTCTAGGGTTTTTATGAGTTCGACATTGTGCTTTTCAATCGTATTTAATTCTACTTTGTTATCTGGATTGCTTGTAGGCTCATACCACTCAAATGCCTCGAAGTGTTTTTGTAATTTGGCATCTTTGAAGGTGTAATTGTGGCGGGCAAAGATTTCATTTCGGAGTAATTTTAATGCTGCCAAATCTTTGTCGACAAAATCCCATTGTTGATATTTTTCGATATTGCATTTAGAACAATCGTTTATGCTGTCTTGGGCATAGAGATTAGAAGCAAAGAAGGCACCAAATAGAATCAATAAAATGCAAGAATACTTTTTCATTTCAACAATGGGGTTTGGGTTTGCTTATAATGTTTTAAACTCTGTACAATGGAACGTTCATTCACAGGCAATTGTTCCAAAAAACGTTTGTCTTTAAAACTCGCTTTTTTGATTTCGTGAGTGTCCTGTACTTTTAAATCCCCAGTCCAATCCTTGCTGTAAAATTCAAGGGTGAAATACTGAATGACATCGCCATTGGGATATTGGACGGTTTCATTTTTGGGATCAGAACTGATGCCAATGAGGGTGACGGATTGCAATTCAAGTCCCGTCTCCTCCCGCACTTCTCGGATGATGCATTCGCTAATGGTTTCATTTTCCTCGAATCCACCTGCGGGTATTCCCAACAAACCATTGTCCACTCGTTCTACAAATAAGATTTCCCCTTTGTCATTTTCGACTAGAATCCTAGCAGCAGGATGAATGAATTTATCGTGTCCGATTTTACGACGTAATTTTTGAATGTAAGACATATAGTTAATTGTGAATTATAAATTGTGAGTTATGAGTTGGCAAAATGTATAATCAATTCACAACTTACAACTCACAATTATTATTGTGCAACGTCACTGGTTCTAGGCTGCGTTCACTCTGGTTATCGGGCGCATGTTTTTGGCTGCGTCTTCAATTGCATCCACCCGCTTCGTCCT
>JAHDIA010000356.1 GCA_020631035.1 Chitinophagales bacterium
AATGAGTCGAAATGTATGTATTTGCTTGTTTTGCATGATATTGGGTATTGCCTCTTGCAAACAAGCTACTGTCAGTGATGATAAGCCATCTGGAACCAAGCCTCAAAGTGAGAAAGTAGAAGAAAGCATTACATCCAAACTAGAGCAATTAAATGCTCAAATAGCCCAAGATACCAGCAATGCAAAATTGTATTATCAACGTGCCAATCTGCACCTTGAGGACCGCAACCTTAAAAAAGCAGCAGATGATGTACTCATTGCTATGGAACTCAATCCTGAGAATCCAGAATATTATCAGTTGGCTTCGGACCTATTACTCAATATTAACGATAGTGAGTCAGCCATTAAAATGCTGCGAAAGGGACTCAAAATAAAACCCTTCGATGCCAATCTCCGCATTCACCTTGCACGTTTGCTTTTAATCATAGAAGATTACAATGGTGCCCTCAAAAATCTAGGAATCGTTATAGCCAATGAGCCGACCAATGCCAATGCTTATTTTTACAAAGGCTTGGTTGCCAAACAACAAGGCAAAACCAAAGGAGCCATACAAGACTTTGAAAAAGCCACTCAATACGACCCAGATCATTACGACTCTTTTATGCAATTGGGCCTTATTCACGGTGAACAAAACAATCCCATTGCCGTAGATTACCTACAAAATGCCATTAGGATAGATACCAATAGTACAGAGGCACGCTATGCACAAGCCTTCTTTTATCAACAACAAAAAGACTACGAAAAAGCCAAAGAACTCTATCAGGTGATGCTCAAACGCAACCGACAAAACGAAAAAGTACTCTTTAATATTGGTTGGATACTTTTTCAACAAGACTCTATAGAACAAGCCAAAAAACATTTTAATATTGTCACTAGGGTCGCTCCTGCTTATGCCAATGCTTACCATATGCGTGGACTTTGTTCAGAAGTGCTTGGCGAAACAGAAGCAGCCATCAAAGATTATGAACAAACCTTGGTCTTTAAAGAGGATCACCAGAAAGCCAAAGATGCCCTCAAAAGATTGGGTAAGTGATGATAAATAAGAATCATAAAAACAAACAATTCCCGAAAATGCTAAAACAAAAAACAATTACTCACAATATCCCAACAACAGCTATCAAAAATGCTGTTTTGGAGACAATGGCCAATTTGCTTGAGCAAGAACGAGCCCAAATATTGGCATTGAATAAAAAAGATATGGATGCCTATGTTGGGGCTGACCGAGCAATGTATGACCGCCTCAAAGTAAATGACAAAAAGATAGACGGTATGATTGCCTCTTTACATGATGTAAAAAACGGTGCAGATCCCACTGAGACAGTTTTGTTTGAACATACTAGAGAAGATGGTTTGCGCATTGTCAACAAATCAGTTCCCTTTGGAAACATTCTCATCATTTATGAATCTCGTCCAGATGTCACCATTGAGGCGGCGTCCTTAGCATTCAAAGCAGGCAATAAAATATTGCTCAAGGGGGGAAAAGAAGCCCGAAACTCCAACAAAAAACTGGTTGAGATTTGGCATCAAAGCCTCAAGGCACACAATTTGTCAACAGATTGGATTACTTATCTTGATTTTAACAGAGAACAAACCCAGGCATTCTTACGTCAACCCGACCGTCCTGTGGACCTCATTGTACCCAGAGGAGGTGAACGTTTGATAGAATACGTCAAAACGCATTCTTCGGCTCCTGTGATTGTCAGTGGACGAGGCAACAACTTTTTATACATTCATTCAGAGGCAGATTTTGAAAAAACACTCACTGTTGTACTCAATGCCAAAACCCAAAAAATAAGTGCGTGCAATGCCTTAGACAAGGTCTTGTTTGATGCTAAATTACCTAATTTACAAGCTAGAATCAATCAATTGATAGAACAGTTGCAGCAAGAGCAAGTCGAAATATTGGTCGATGACAAAATAGGTGAACTAACTGGGCTACCAACTGTCAAAGAGGAGGCTACTTGGGAAGAGGAGTTTTTGGCGATGAAAATTGTACTAGGCATTTGTGAAGATACCAGTGATGCTATTCAAAAAATCAATCAATTTTCTGGAGGCCATTCTGCAAGTATTATGACTGAAAACTCAGAGGCTGCCGCACTATTTATGCAGGCAGTGGACTCAGCAGCCGTTTACCACAATGCTTCTACCCGTTTTACCGATGGGGGACAGTTGGGGCTGGGTGCAGAACTGGGCATCAGTACCGAAAAACTACACCAACGTGGTCCATTGGGATTGAGCGCATTGGTCACCAACAAATGGTTTGTCTTTGGTGATGGACACATTCGTTCATAATTTTCGACATTAGATAAAAACGTGCTCTGCGAATGCGAGTGAACAGAATAACATAGCCCCGATAGTAGCGGATATGGCAATGGCGGTAGAGACGTAGCACGCTACGTCTGTACCGCCATTGCCATAGCAGCGGATAGCGGGCAAACAAGCAGCGACAAGACACACAAACCTTTGCTCCTAATCTTTCTAAATGATTTATTTATTTCACTAATTATGCACAAAAAAACCATAGTTGTCAAAATAGGAAGTACCACTCTTACAGCAAAAACCAATCGTATTTCTCGTGGTAAAATTGAGGACCTTGCCCGTCAAATCATTGACTTACGAGATCAATACCGATTTGTCATTGTTTCTTCTGGTGCCATTGCAACCGCCAAACAATACATAGATTTACACGGAGGTACGGAGATTTCTGTCAAGCAAGCATTGGCGGCCATTGGGCAACCAGCACTGATGAAAATTTACCAAGAAGGTTTTCAAGATTTTGGCTTGCAAACCGCTCAGTGTTTGCTCCATTATTACGATATGGAAAGGGAAAAGTCAAGGCAAAATACTTACAACACCATTCAGCTTTTGCTAGAAAATGGCTACATCCCCATCATCAACGAAAATGATACGGTTGCAACTCAAGAAATTCGTTTTGGGGACAATGACAAACTTTCGGCTTTGGTGGCGGCACTCATTCAAGCTGATTTGCTCATACTTGCCTCTGACATCAATGGCTTGTATGACAAAGACCCCAACAAACATAAAGATGCCCAAATCATTCCTGTTGTAGAAGATGTTTCTTCAGTAATACATCTAGGTGGAGAAAGTGCTTCCAATTTGGGGACAGGTGGGATGCATACCAAATTGTTGGCGGCAGAAATTTGTAGCAAAGGAGGAGTCGAAATGTGGATATTGAATGGCAATCAAAATGGATTTATTGCCAAGGCTTTAAATGGCGAAATACCTTACACCACTTTCAAAGCTGACAAAAACGCAATAAGAACCTGATGTAAATTATCCGTTGAAAAGTTTTTTTATGGGCGACTCTCCCCGTTTCAGACCAGTTTAGTCTGGTTTACTTTTTATGTTTAGTTGGTACTACACATTTGTCCATCCCCATACGCCACGCTTCGACGACTTATTTACAAGAAGAAAAATATGATAGCTTAAAGGCATAAAAATTGTGTAAAAACGAAGTGATTTTCAGCCTTTTCACTAATATTGCAACTTTTTAATTCAAAATTCCCTAAGTAGGTTTCAGTTTGCAACTGAAACCCAAAGTAGCGCAAGTTTGTAACTTGCAGATAGTAGCAAGTCTCAGACTTGCTCAACTTCAACTTCAAGTGACGCTATCGCTTAACACTTAAAGTTACATTGGGGAACTTATATTAAAAAAAGATTGTAAAAAGAAAGAATAATAAAAATCAATTAAAAAATGCTCAAAGTTACTTTCCCTGATGGCAATGTACGTGAATACGAATCAGGCGTATCGAGTTTCGACATTGCCAAGTCCATCAGTCATGGACTTGCCAAAAAAGTATTGTCTGCCAAAATCAATGGTGAAATTTGGGATGCACACCGTCCTATAACTGAAGACAGCACCATCGAGTTAAAAACCTGGGACGATACAGAGGGAAAAGCGACCTTTTGGCATTCTTCGGCTCACCTAATGGCAGAAGCATTGGAGGCATTGTACCCTGGTGTCAAATTGGGGATTGGGCCAGCCATTAGCAATGGGTTTTACTACGATGTAGACTTTGGCGACAAGACCTTGGTAGAGGCAGATTTGGCAAAAATTGAAAAGAAAATGATTGAACTGGCGCGCCAAAAAAATGCCTTTGTTCGCAAAGACGTTTCTAAGGCAGATGCCATTGCTTATTTTGAAGAAAAAGGTGATCCCTATAAAGTCGAATTGTTGCAAGACTTGGAAGATGGTAGCATTACTTTCTACGAACAAGGCAATTTTGTCGATTTGTGTAGAGGACCACATTTGGCCTCAACTGAAAAAGTCAAGGCAGTTAAACTGCTCAGTATTGCAGGGGCCTATTGGCGTGGAGACGAAAAGAACAAACAGTTGACTAGAATATATGGTGTTTCTTTCCCCAAAGCGTCTATGCTCGAAGAACATCTTAACTTACTTGAAGAAGCCAAGAAAAGAGATCACCGTAAGCTTGGACAACAATTGGGTCTCTTTACTTTTTCAGAAAAAGTAGGTTCGGGTTTGCCCTTGTGGATGCCCAAAGGAACTTTATTGAGAAGCATTTTGCAGGATTTCTTGCAAACCCAACAAGTCAAAAGAGGCTATCAAATGGTGATGACTCCACACATTGGAAATATTGATTTGTACAAGACATCTGGCCATTACGAAAAGTATGGTAAGGATTCGTTCCAACCCATTGGAACTCCTAAAGAGGGGGAAGAGTATTTGCTAAAGCCAATGAACTGTCCACACCACTGCGAAATATACAAGGCAACTCAACACTCTTATAGAGATTTGCCTGTTAGATTGGGAGAGTTTGGTACGGTTTACCGCTATGAACAGAGTGGGGAGCTAAACGGATTGTTACGGGTGAGGGGCTTTACCCAGGATGACGCCCATATTTTCTGTACACCTGAACAATTGAGGGAGGAATTCAAATCTGTTATTGATTTGGTCATTTTGGTGTTCTCCAAATTGGGCTTTAGTGAGTTTAAGGCACAGGTTTCGCTTAGAGATAAAGAAGACAGGAGCAAATATATTGGTTCCGAAGAAAATTGGGAAAAAGCAGAACAAGCCATCATTGAAACAGCCGAAGAAAAAGGACTCCCAACCATAGTCGAATATGGTGAGGCGGCTTTTTATGGTCCCAAATTGGACTTTATGGTCAAAGATGCGCTTGGTAGAGAGTGGCAGTTGGGAACCATTCAGGTGGATTACAGTTTGCCAGAGCGTTTTGAGTTGGAATACATCGGTAGTGACAACCAAAAACACCGTCCTGTGATGATTCACCGTGCGCCTTTTGGCTCATTTGAGCGTTTCATTGCTGTTTTGATTGAGAACTGTGCGGGTAATTTCCCACTTTGGTTGGCTCCAACCCAAATAATGGTGCTGCCAATTAGTGATAAATTCAATGATTATGCCCAAGAAGTTTTGCAGAAATTAAAAAATGACGATATTCGTGTAGACATTGATTTGAGAGCAGAAAAAATTGGTCGTAAAATCAGAGATGCAGAAGTGGCAAAGGTTCCCTATATGATTATTATAGGGGAAAAAGAGCAAGAAAGTCAGCAAGTTGCAGTGAGAAGACATGGACAAGGAGACAAAGGAACATTGACATATGAAGCTTTTAAACAAGTTTTTGACGAAGAATTTAACCAATAAATGCTTTTTTCGTACATGTTCCTAAAAAAGAACTTGAATAATTAAACTTTTTTATATAATTTACTCAAAGTTACTAGGCGTTATGTAGTATAAATGCCACAATGCCTAGTCACTTTTTCATTTTTTAATTAAATATAATATGTATTGAGAAGAAGAAAATTTAAACCCAGACCAAAGCAACCCTCTTTTAGGATCAATAATGCTATTAGAGTACCAGAAGTTCGTTTGGTCGGAGACAATGTTGAGGTGGGTGTTTACTCTACCAACAGAGCACAAGAAATGGCGAGAGCACAAGGACTAGACCTAGTCGAAATTTCGCCTAAAGCGAAACCACCTGTTTGTAAAATTGTGGATTATCAAAAGTTTCTCTACGAAAAAAAGAAGAAAGAGAAAGAAATGAAATCCAAGCAAGTCAAAACAGTGGTCAAGGAAATTCGTTTTACACCCAATACCGATGAGCACGACTTTGACTTTAAGGCAAAGCATGCTCAAAAATTCTTGGAAGCAGGCAACAAAGTCAAAACCTACGTACAGTTTAAAGGTAGAGCTATTTTGTTCAAAGAGAGAGGGGAATTATTGCTTTTAAAATTTGCTGATAGATTAAGCGAATTTGGCTCCCCAGAACAAATGCCCAAATTGGAAGGTAAACGTATGTTTATGTTCTTGTCACCCAAGAAAAAGAAATAAACTATTGGACGCATTTCCAATTATGTAGCGTCCCCAATTTGACAGTGAGAACAATTGTTGTTCAACTTTACTCCTCGTTAAAAAGTAAAAGACTATATACCCTACATTGTTTTGTACTCCTACAAAATGATGTAGGTTTTTTTTATGGTTCTTTTACAATTTTGGGAGAGAAATTTTTGAATAAATAGTAGGGAGCTAGTGGTTTAATTCGTAAGTAATTGATAGTATAAACAAAGCATTTTTTGCTTGTTTAA
>JAHDIA010000357.1 GCA_020631035.1 Chitinophagales bacterium
TTATATTACTTTCAAATAATATATGTTTTTTTATCTTTGCTACAGGTATTTTAACTGTATTCATATTTTTAAATGGTACAATGAATAATTAAAAATAAAAATAGTTTGCAAAGATGAGAAAAAGGAATCTTTTAATAAAAGTTGATTAATAAGTTTTAATTGACACCTTTTTTGGCATAATTATTGGTACTATTATTAATGAAGTTGTTTTTCATAATTAGTTTTACCCCCTGTTCGGTGGATGGCTGGGCAGGGGTTTTCTAACATAAACTTTTGAAAATTAGCAATTAACAAGTGTGTGTTTTTTTGGCACGCAAGTTGATATATAAATAAGCGAGTAGTTGTTTTTTCCATAGTTAGTTTTTAGCCCTTCTGACAGAATGTGTCAGAGGGCTTTCTTTTTTTTGGGAAGAAAGTTGTAATTTACCTCTCAACAGATATAAAAACTATGAGTAAAGAGACAAAAAAAAAATTCACAAACATCAATGAATTAGGCGAGTTTGGCTTGATACAACACCTCACCCAAAATTTTAGCCCTCTCAATTCTTCAAGCATTTTAGGCGTAGGCGATGATGCAGCCATTTTAAAATATGGTGATGCGACTTTGGTAATGAGCACCGACTTATTGGTAGAACACATACATTTTGATTTAAATTATGTACCCTTGAAGCATTTAGGTTACAAATCTGTGGTTGTTAATTTATCCGATATATATGCTATGAATGCCACACCCCGTCAAATTACATTGTCATTGGCTCTTTCTAGCCGATTTACCGTTGAGGCACTAGAAGCTTTTTACAGTGGTGTAGAGTTGGCTTGTCGAAATTATGGGGTAGATTTGGTTGGGGGAGATACTACTTCGTCTCGAACAGGTTTGACCATCAGCATTACTGCTATTGGTGAAGCAAACGAAAAAAACATTACCAAGCGAGATGGTGCACAAGTTGAGGACTATATTTGTGTATCGGGGGATTTGGGGGCCGCTTATTTGGGGCTCCAAATTTTAGAACGAGAAAAAAAGGTATGGGAAGCTGACAATAGCATGCAGCCTCAATTGGAAGCCTACCAATACATTGTAGAACGACAACTAAAACCCGAAGCTCGCAAGGACATTATTCAGGTTTTTGCGGAGAATGGTGTCATCCCCAATGCCATGATAGATTTGTCTGATGGTTTGTCTTCTGACTTAATGCACATTTGTAAAGCATCCGAATTGGGCGCCGAATTATATGAAGAAAACATTCCCATTCATCCCCAAGCTCATAAGGTTGCCTTCAAAGAGTTTAAGATTTCTCCTACCACTTGTGCTTTGAGTGGCGGTGAAGACTACGAACTCTTGTTTACCTTACCCAAAGATGAGTTCCAAAAAATAGACGGGAAAGCCAATGTAAAGGTGATTGGCAAAATGCTTGAACCCAAAGAGGGGATAAAATTATACAGCCCTAAAGGTCAAGCTTTTGATTTAATTGCCCAAGGCTGGAATCATTTTAAGCAAGAATGAAAACTTTTTGTATCAATTAGTAGTATAATTTAATTGACTTTTTCTTCGGAAAGATTGTCTTTTTTGTAAGGATTGTTTGTGACCAGTTCCCAAGCATTTGTCAATATTATAGATTTGGCAATGTAAAAGGTCTTTTTTTTTATAGTATTTATAGATACATCCCCTTTATTGAAAGATTGGTAACTCACTACTAAGCATCTACAAAAGAAATATAGAACTCCCTAACTAGATTACATCTATTTGTTGATCTATTCCCCTATTTGATCAACAAAAACTATGGAATATAACATCAAATAAATGACTATACAATGAGAAATTTACTGGCTTTTATCATTTTGCTGATATGGCTGGCTTTAGGTTCTTGGTATTACACTTGCAAAGTAAAACAGCTTTGCTATACAACTCAAACTGTCCAAACAGTTTCTCCTCCTATAAAAGTAGAAGAGCCCAAAGAGGAGAAAGTTGAAATACTAGACCCTGAAAATCTAAAAAAAGCTTACCAATCAGTTTTTACTGCTGAAGATGATTTGCAATTTAGAAAATCGCAGGAAGAAATCACCTATACTGACAAACTAGGTAATTCTTTAGATGAAATTGCGGACTTTCTCAAAAAACATCCACAAACCCAATTGACCATTACTGGTTACTACACCAATAACGAAGAAAATAGTTCTTCCTTTGAAAATTTGGGTATTGCAAGAGCTGAGAAAATCAAAACATTGTTGAAAGTTAAAGGCGAGCAATTAATCGCATCAGCAGAGGAAAAACCCGATATGTTTGACGAAAATGGTCTAGCAAGAGGCGATGAAGTCATTGACTTTAAATATTCTGAAGCATATAACGAATTGAACGAAACAGATGTTAAGTCTGCTTTTAAAGCCTTATTCAAACTACAAAAAAATGCTGTCTTTTATAGAAATGGTAAGGAAATCAATATTACTCCTGAAATGGAAAACCCAATTAGAGACATCGTTTTTTACCTGAATAGAAACAAAGATCAAGGACTCAAAATCAGTGTAGACTATGAGCGTTCTGAGGATAGTGAATTAAAAGACCAAAATATTGGCTTATTGCGTTCTTATAACTTTAAACAAAAATTGGTTAGAAAAGACATTGATCCTGGTCGTTTGGTCATCAGTTCTAAACCCAAAACCAAAGTATTTGACGAAACCAATAGGTCGCTTCCTGCTAGCATCCAATTCAATTTCATTTTCCCCGATAAATCAGATGAAGATAAGTTGGCGGAAATTATGTTGGAACGCGATTTAGAAAGGGCACTTTCTCAGCATACTGCATTAAACGATCAAGATAAGGAAAACCTGCAAGCACAAGCTAGGTCTGAGTCTGGCACAACTGAAAATGGGGCAGCTACTTCTAATGGAGAACAACCAAATCAGCTTGATATTTTCTTTCATTTTGGTAGCGACCAGATGAAACCCAGTAATGATTTACCCATTTATGTCCAAAGACTCAAAGAGTTTTTGAGGAAACATCCAAATATGGATGTATTGATAACAGGACACACTTGTAATATAGGTCATCCAGATTTTAACTATCAACTCGGATTGAAAAGAGCAGACGCAGCTAAAAAAGTATTGGTAAAAAATGGCATCAATGAGCTAAAACTTATTACCGATTCCAAAGGTCTAACAATGCCTGCTTATGAAAATACCACTAGAATGGGTAGAATCAAAAATCGACGAGTAGAAATTGACATTCGATAAAAACTAAAAAACAAAAAACAATGACTCCACAAATGCACGCTATATTGACTGTTGTCGTCATTGGTCTAATCTCCTTCCTAATTGGTTGGCTCTTGACCAATTCATTATGGAAAAGACGTTACAACAAACTAAAAGATAAATACAATCATTTTGAAGAGGATTATAAAATTCTCCACCGACAAAACGAAGAGTTCAAACGAGACCATGCTGAAGTCTTACAAGAACGCGATGCTTATCAAAGAAGAGTTGCTGCCTTAGAAGAAGCTTTAGATAAGGAATACACCAAAAAGAAAATTCTCATTCAAGAAAGAGACGATTATCGTACACAACTAAATGACCGCAAGACTACTTTGAGTACAAGTTCTACAACTGCTCAAGATACAAAAGACGAATTGGAAAGGATCAAAAAGTTATATGAATGGGAAAACAAAGAACGGATGCGCATACAAGGAGAATACGACAAATTGAATGCCCATACCAACTTTTCCAGCAACAATGGTAATGGCCATACCAAAGTCAACAATGGATCTAATAAGTCTTCAATTAAGCAAAAATTAGGTGCCATCTTTCAAAGAATAGGTATTGGTAATCCAAACGAAAAAGATGACCTTACTCAAATCAATGGCATTGGTCCAGAAATCAGTGATAAGTTGAACCAGTTGGGTATTTACTCATATAAGCAAATTGCCAATTTAGACAAAAATGATTTGGCGACAATTAATGACGCCTTAGAGTATTTTCCTGGTAGAGCCGAAAGAGACAATTGGGTTGGTCAAGCCAAAGTTTTATTGAAACAGAAAAATGTATAATAAGTATACAATCTAGATCTTAAAATGCATCCCTCTCGCCTAACAGAAAATAGTATTCTGTTAGGTTTTTTTATTTTTAGCGTAGGACGAAGCGGGTGGATGAACACTTGTACGAAGCAAAAAACACGCGCCAGATAACCAGACCAAGACGCAGCCATAAGTCAATGACGTTGCACCATAATTCGACAAACTAATCAAGCAATTTTCGATAAGCTCAGGATAAATAATTATGAATTGAGTGTTATTTATCCAATTTATAACTTACAATTATTCACTCCCTTGAACACTCGCAACTATTTTTTATTTTTGTGTCTCAACAACAAAAGCTTTCACCAAATGATCCAACAAATATTCTCACAACGCATTTTAATCCTAATTTGCGTCTTATTCTTTTATGATACAAATGCACAAACTCATGCCAATCAAAAAATCAATCCAAGTGATGTCACCATTGTTAGAGACCAATGGGGCATTCCACACATTTATGGAAAAACAGATGCCGATGCCGCTTATGGTTTGACTTGGGCCAATGCCGAAGATGATTTCAAAAGTCTACAACAACCCTTTTGTGCTATCAGAGGACGGGCTGGCGAAGTACTAGGCATCGACGGAGCGGCTTTCGACGTCATTGCTTTTTTATTAGATTTGGACAAGGTTGTAGGAGCAGATTTTTACAAAGAACTCTCTCCTGAATTTATGAAAATCTTATCTGCGAGTGCCCAAGCCATCAACGATTATGCTGCCGCCAACCCCAAGGAGGTCTTGCTAAAGAAAGGCTTGTTTCCCATTACCGAAAGAGACATTGTTCAAACCTATGTAATTGGTAGTGCGCTGATGTCCAATGCTGCCTTCGATTTTGCCAAAATCATTGAAGAAGAATTGAGCAATGAGTTTTCTCGAAAAATGGAACAACGTGGTTCAAATGCCTGGGCATTTAGCAAAAACAAAACCCAAGAAGGAACCACTTGGATGATTAGCAATAGCCATCAACCACTCGAAGGTTTTTTGAGTTGGTACGAAGCGCACGTCAATAGCGAAGAAGGTTGGAATATGCTCGGCGCAAAATTCTCAACGGGTGTCAGTTTGTTTGTGGGGACCAACGAAAATTTGGGATGGACACACACTGTCAATTGGCCAGACCTAAGCGACATTTATCAATTGACAATGCACAAAGACAAAAAAGAACATTATCAATTTGATGGAGAATGGCTGCCACTCGAAAAAAAGAAATTTAAATTTAAAGTCAAAATCGGTCCTCTTAAAATTCCCATCAGCAAAACGTATTATTTTAGCAAATACGGAGCAACCATCAAAAACAAAGATGGCTATTTTGCCGTCCGTATGTCCGCAACAATGAATTTTAAAGCTGCCGAACAATGGTTTTATATGAACAAAGCGCAAAACTTTAAGGAGTTTAAAGAGGCTTTAAATATGCAAGGCATTGGTTCTTTGAGCTTGATTTATGCCGATAAAGAAGACAATATTTTCTTTTTGAGCAATGGGCTTTTTCCTGAGCGTAGCCCTGAATATAATTGGAAGGGAATTGTAGCAGGCAATACCAACGAAACTTTGTGGGAAGCCGATTTTTATTCGCTCAAAGATTTACCACAAATCGAAAATCCTAGCTGTGGTTATGTTTTCAATATGAACAATACGCCTTTTTCTGCCACTTGCGCTCCCGAAAATGTGAAGGTTGAAGACATTGAAAAAACAATGGGTTTTCGTACTCAAGAAACCAACCGTAGTCTACGTTTTATTGAACTGATGAAAGAGTATGAAAAAGGCAAAATCAGTTACGAAGAATTTAAAAAAATCAAGTACGATACCCAATATGCCACTGCCACTTTTTATTCTGCTGGCATCCAAAATATGGACCGTATTCTCGAACTCGACCCTGAGCAATATCCAGACATCAAAGATATTTTGGCTAAACTACGTAATTGGAATCGAAGCAGCGATGTGGACAATGAGGATGCCCCTGTTGCTTCATTAATGCTCAATTACATCGTCAGAGAATTGAGTAAAAGGGTACGAATGTTTGAGGTCAATAACATTCCTGATGAGATGTTGGTAAAGGCTCTTCGCTTTAGCAAAAAACACCTCAAAAAACATTTTGGCTCTATCAATATTCCCCTAGGAAAATTGCAAAAACATGTTCGTGGAGAGGTGGAATATCCAATGCAAGGTTTGCCCGAAAACTTAGCGGCAATGACCTATGAACCCCACAAAAAAGGTAGGCTCAAAGCTTATGCGGGAGAGTCCTACATTCAATTGGTGCAGTACGACGAAAATGGTGTCAAGAGCATCGAAAGTGTTTCGCCCTATGGTGCTTCTGCCCACGAAGACAGTCCACATTATACGGACCAAATGGAATTGTTTGTCCAACAAAAACTCAAAAAAATGACCCTCGACAAGGAGGAAATTTTTAAAAATGCCAAGCGCATTTATCATCCAGGAGAGAAGTAGAGCCCTTCGGGCAGTCTTTCGGTCGATGGTCCATAGTCAATTGATAGAAATTTTTGTACAAAACGATTGGAAACTAT
>JAHDIA010000358.1 GCA_020631035.1 Chitinophagales bacterium
CATTATGGTTCCTGACCCTAGCAATGTAACATTGCCTATCAACAATTCTTGTAGTGTTGATACAATAACCTATTCAGTAATGGCAATCTGTGATGCATCAAATGACCCTATTCCAGCTCTAGACAGTCTGGTAAACATTTTTGTTTACCCAACGCTACAACAACCAAGCATCTCTGCTCCAGATGTCAACTGTGAATACACCATCACCCCTGCTTGCCCCGATGATGACATTGATATTGGATTTAGCTTTATGCTTCCACTTGGCAGTAGCAGTGGTGACACAACACTTGTAGTCACTTCAGGTTTGCCTGGTGCTCCTACACCTTGTAATACTGCTACCTTTACCAATGTACCTTATGATGCTTGTGCTATTCCAAATTGTGGATTTACAACTACAGATACAACGATATGTATCAATACCTCTATTAACCTAGATTCATTGGTCAGCAATGTAACTGAACCACATATTTGGTATACTAGCATTGATCCAGATGTGACCACCACTGGTATCTCGGTTTCACCAATTGTCAATACCACTTATTTTGTTATTTTCTCTGGTGGGACTTGTACAGATACACTCGAAGTCTTGGTTGAGGTCGTAGAACCCATCAACCCAGGTACAGGCACTGATACGGTTGTTTGTAATATGAATGAAATTCTGGATTTGACCACTTTGGTGACCAATTTCACAGCTGGTGGAATTTGGTCATTAAGTAGTGGCACACCGCTTCCTGGAAGTGTGGATACTGTTGCTGCAACTTTTGATTTAAATGGTCAAACTCCTGGTATCTATACCTTTAATTATACGACAGGAAGCAATCCTATTATTACTGATTGCTCTGAAACGACCACTGTAAATGTTACGGTCAATGCTACACCAGATATTTCCATTGATTCTCCTCTTGATTTCTGTGGTTCTGGTTTAACAGCCATCGAAGTCAATTTCAATTTAATTGTTGGTGATGGCGGAGGCGCAGTAGTATTGTATGAAGACGATGCAGGAACACCTGGTGCCATGATTACAGAAGCAGCAGATACCAATGCTACTTACTGGTTAGGCTATGCTGAAAATGACTGTGAAACTTATGCATCCTTTACTCTTAATGAAAATTGTGACTGTCCTGCTGGTTTGGATGTCGGAACGGATATTGGAATTTGCTCTGGCTCTACTGTAACACTCCTAGCAACGGTAACAGGTGGTGACATAGACCTAGCAACTGTCACTTGGCTAGATTTTACTGGTGCTGTTGTACCAGATCCGATGAATGTCAATTTACCAGTCAATAACGATTGTGAACCTGTTAGTTACACCTATACAGCCAGTGCTAATTGTAATGACAATGGAAGTGATATAAGCATTGAGGATGATACACTAGTTATAACAGTATATACTCCACCTCAAGCACCAACAATCATACAATTGGACAATACTTGTATGTACCAAATAGAACCCAATTGTGATGATGATGCCATTATTGTAGATGAAGGAATTATCTTCTCATTGCCTCCAGGTTCGCCAGCAGATTCTATTGAAGTAACTGTTTCCAATGGTGCGTGTTTGCCTCTGACAATCAATATACCTTATGAGGCTTGTGATTCCATTCCTTGTCCCGAAGATTCCATTACCATCAATGTGTGTAATACCAGTGATACGATATTTAACTTGAATGAAATATTGGCTACAGAATTTACAGGGGATTTATTCCTATTCCCTGGACCCAACAACGACCCATTCATTCAAGATAGTTTGTTTGATGTCTCCCTTGCAGACACCGACCAATACATCTTTACCTATGACTTCAATCCTGTTATAATAGGATGTGCCCCCAACCAAATACTCATTATTAATGTAGATGCAGGAGGCAATATAAATATAGGAGATACATTAGAGGTTTGTAGCAATCTTGATACCCTCATTACCTTAGCAGAATTAAATACTTCTATCACTGGTATGGGTACTTGGGTTGAATTGACAGACGTTCCATCAACAGTTGGTTCCTTTGATCCAACTACAGGTGTGTTCAATCCTATTGGTCAACAAGAGAATTTATATGAGTTTGTATTCATTCCAAACAGTACTGGTGGCACTTGTCCACCTGATAGCAATTTTGTTTGGGTTGACATCATTGGCGCACCTACTGCACCTAGTGTAACAGACCCTGCACCTTACTGCTCTGTCAACGATATTCAAGTAGTTGTAGCAACAGGTGAAAACGGAGCTAGCTTTAATTGGTATAGCAACTGGCCTGCAACAGCAGCTGACATAATAGTCGATGGTGTATCTGGTGCAAACAACGAAATTTATCAAGCTGATTCAGCAGGCACTTACTACGTTACCCAAACACTCAATGGTTGTGAAAGTGATACAGCCTCTGTAGACATCATTGTTAATTCCGATTTACAATTTGAAATATATGGCGATACCAGTGCTTGTGTAGGAGAATTCGTCAATTTGACAGGACTTATCGTAGATGGTACTGGTCAATTCTTCTTCTATGTAGGGGCTATTGATCCAGATAGCATTGTGACAACGCTTTACTTAGTGACAGATACTGTTGAAGTCATTGTAGAATATGTAGAAAATGGCTGTACCGACTCAACCACTTTTATACTTAATGGAGTAGCTGAACCAAGTTTCATCATTCCTCAAGCAACCCAACAAATTTGCAACAATCCTACCGAGACACACAGTCTCGACTTTACAGGCTTGGTGATTGGAGATGCAGGTGATTGGACCGAAAAACCAGGTCAAGAAAGTGTTGATCTAGCTGATTTAACCGATGTAGATTTTACAGGCATCACACCTGGAACATACATTTATTATTATACCACCAATACTGCCATAGCACCTTGTACCAACCCTACAGATTCGCTTACAGTAATTGTCGAAAATTGTATCTGTCCTAGTCCTGCAACTTCCGCCATTGCGACACCGCTTTGCTTGGACGATGATTTCAATTTGAATACGCTTTTATTACCAAATACCGATGATGGTACTTGGAGCATTACAATGCAAGCCGATGCAGCCAATCCTGCCAGCATCAACAATGATAGTATATTTACAACTACAGGAGCAAGTGCTGGAGACTATGAATTAACCTACACCCTACTCAATGCACCAATAGTTGACTGTCCAGATTCGTCTGTACAAATCATTCCTGTTGAAGCAGCAGCTATGGCAGGGGCTGATTCCACAGCACAATTGTGTAACAACTTTGGCAACCTTAATTTGACCGATTTATTAGATGGTGCAAGTGCCAATGATGGCAATTGGGTAGATGTTTCAGGTATTGGCAGTACCTTTAATCCTCCAAACTTAGATATCTCACTTTTGAGTGCGGGTATCTACGATGTCTTGTACATCTTAGGAGATGGAACCGCTTGCGGTCCTGATACAGCCAATATTTCTGTTCAAGTTCAGGATTCAATTGAGTTTGCTTTCAGCAATATTGATACATTGTGTAATACCGCTGCCGATGGTTCTAGCATTGATTTGAGTACTATTTTGACAAGCAATTACAATGGCAATTGGACATTGACTGCTGGTCCAGATGTAGGAGCAGTTGATTTAAGTAGCTTACCCATCGTTGACTTTGATGGTGTACCTGTGGGAACTTATACTTTTGAATACACCTTTACCAATGCACCCGATGCTTGTAATATAGGCAACCTAAGCATTGGCATCCCGATCAAAGATTGCTTCAACCCTTGTCCGAGCTTGGGCATTAACCCACTTGATAGTTTGTGTGGTGCCAATATACTAGACTTGAATACATTCATAGTCAGTGCCGATCCTGGTACTTGGGCAATCACCAATGGACCCACTGGATTCAATCCAGCCATTTTAACAGGAAGTAATTTTGATGGAACTTTGGCAATTGAAGGTTCCTACGAATTGACTTATACGCTTGATGCAGCACCTGTTGTCAGTTGTCCTGACTCTATTGTTTTGCCATTGGAAGTATTGCTTCCAGTTGAAGCAGGAACAGGCACCGACAGTTTGCTGTGTACTGATTTATTGATGTTTGACCTCAACACCATTGTCACCAACCAAGGCATCAATGGTAATTGGGTCGAATCAACCAACAATCCAACACCTGGTATTTTATCTAGTTTGGGCATCATCACTCCAGATGTAATGGCAGCAGGTTTGTACCAATTCTATTACATACTTGACAACAATCTTTGTCCAGCAGATACCGCTACCGTAGACATAGAGATCAAATCACTTGAGGTCATATTGGCTCCAGCCAATGCTTGTAATCTATTAGACGATGCCAATACCATTGTAGATTTGACTTCACTCATTGTAAGTGGACCGACCAATGGAACTTGGGACGATACCCAAAATACGGGAGTAGATTTGTCTGACTCAACAATGGTTGACTTTACTGATGTACCTTTTGGTACCTATACCTTCAATTATATAGTGGATGATCCTGATTGTGGGCAACAAGCATTCCCTGTAGAGATCAATGTAAACAACCAATTTTGTTCAGGATGTATTCCATTCAGTATTGTGTCCATTGATTCGGCTTGGTGCTCTGTACTTGCCAACATTCCATTACCTAGCGAGTCTCTAGAAGGATTTACAGGAACTTGGTCCCTTTTCCCACCTGCTGGAGCAACCAATCCTGCTCAATTAGACCCACTTGGTTCAAGAGTAGAAATAAATAGTGCTGACCCAGGAGAGTATGTTCTAAGATTTACTCTTGATCCACTGCCTGCTGACACAGTTGCTTGCCCCTACTATATTGAAACAAGCATCTTTATATTAGAACCTAGCTTTGCAGGTATATCCGACACACTTAATATTTGTAATACCGAATCTGTTGAGATTGTTCTAACAGACATTATTTCTATGGAACCTCCTGTGGGAACTTGGTCACAGAGCTTGGGCGATACACTTCTTACTGAATTCGATCCAGTAGCGGGCACCTTCAATCCATTGGATGTTGAACCAGGACGCTATACTTTCGACTATACTGTTCCATCTAACAACATTTGTGCTGATCCATTTTCTAGAGCAACCATATTTGTTGGAGGAGAATCCGAAATTACCTCACTTCAAGATGAGCCATTGGTCATTTGCTCTACCATCCCTGATAGTTTGGTCGTCAATCTCAATGAACAATTGATGATTACTGATGGAGTGCTTAGTGGTGAATGGCAAGACTTGGATTTCTCTGGAGCAGGCAATCCTGTTGCCAATTTCAACAATGTTCTACCAGGTACCTACGATTTTGCCTTCATGCCTGATAATCCTTGTAATGAAGATCCTGTAATGATCACCATTACCAAAGACGATTGTAGCCAGTGGATTGTCTTCCCTGACGCCTTCTCACCAAATGGAGATGGCATCAATGATGTCATTCACCCAATGGGCTCGTTTGTCAGAGAAGTCAATTACAAAATCTTCAACCGTTGGGGTGATATGCTCTTTGAGGGCAACGATATGACTTTTGGTTGGGATGGTATTTACAACAATACGCTTCAAGAAGTAGGTGTTTACATCTACACACTTGAGGGCGAATTTGAAGATGGAGAAGAAATCAGAATAAAAGGCGATTTCACACTCATTCGATAATTTTTTATACTTTTATATTACTTAGAACGGAACGGGGAGACCGCATTTGCGATGGGGTCTCCCCGCTATCCGCTACTAGTCCCGTAGGCGGCTTGGAGTCCTAACAGGTTTAAAAAACCTGTTAGGACTTACTCCAAGCCGCCTACGGGAGCTATCCACTACTATCGGGCGTAGCATCGCAGCTCTTTGCCCTTCGTAGCAAGGCTTTTATTTTACTTCAAAACTAAACTGAAAACATGGGACTGGAACTTTCTGATAAAATCATCAAAGAAATCGCTGAATTGGTCAATTCCAATATGCTCTGTTATGTCCATAAAAAAACGGGAGAATTCTCCCATTTTATGAACTTCGAAGAGTTAGAGATGTCTTACTCAAAAAATGAACTCGAAGAATTGATGGGCGATGATTTAAAAAAATTCAAAGAAATAGAAGACAATTACGACGACTATATCAAATTTGAAAAAATGTCTTCTAGAGATGGGTTTAGAATAATGGAAAATTTTGCCAACAAAGTTCCCGACCCAACTGTCAAAAAAAGACTGCTAGAAGCTCTGGAACGCCGAAAGCCTTTTAGAAATTTCAAAGAAGAAGTAGACTACCAACACGGACTCATTCGAGAAAATTGGTTCAAATACTTAAACCACCATCAACAACAAGACATCCGAGAACAATTGGCAATGGCAATAGACGGCAGCTTCAACTTGGACGACCGCCCCGACGACATCGAACTCGAAGGCTTCGACACACCACCAAATTCCTACATCATAAGCGAAACGGAAAACCGAAAACTCATCAGTTCAGGTTCTGAGTTTGAAGAAAAAGCAGCATATTCTAGAGCAGTCGTTGCAGGCAATTGGGTCTTTGTCGCAGGCACCACAGGCTACGACTACAACAAAATGACCATCTCCAAAAACCTTTTAGAGCAAACCGACCAATGCTTTCAAAACATCATCAAAGCCCTAGCTGCTGCCGACGCC
>JAHDIA010000359.1 GCA_020631035.1 Chitinophagales bacterium
ACACCATCAATTGTATACCAAGGTACACAGCAGCTATGTGAATGTTTTGTCTCAAATGTCTATAGAAGACATCAGTATTTGTGAAGCTTTGTATGCTGGCATTAATGCAGGGGGCTATGATTATCAAACAGTAGGTTTTGAGGTATCCAAAGTTTCCAATTTGCTCAATATTCCCGCTTCATTGGTGGTTCTTTCTTTTCAAAATCTCTGGCGTTTGGGTGTATGTCATAGAGGTGTTGAGCCTGCTTATATGGCAGAAAAAGACCAAATTGTTTTTACAGCTTATGGTTGGCATTTTTTACAGGCTTGTTCTGTGATTAAGTAATAGGGGATTAGGGGATTAGGGGATTGAGTACTTAATCACTCAATTCCCATCAATTCGTCTGAATGGGGATGTTTTCTTGTACTTTTTTCTGGTCTTTCATCATATTTTCCATAATGACATCGGTGTAAGTACGGCGTTCTAATTTGGCTTTTAACCAAAACTTATAGATGACTACCTCATTGTTGCCTGGAATTGATTTGGGAGAACCATCAATGAATTGATTTATTTTGGTGATGATTCTGGGATTGCTCAATGGTGTGGGTTTGGAAGCCAAGTCATTGACAATGCTAATGAATTGCTTTTCTCGTAAGAAAGTCTCCTGTTTGAACTCTTTTCTAAAGATGCGTTTGAGTTCTGTTAAACGATAAATTACATAGTTGGTATCATCTGACTCAAAATGGTAAATGATGTCGACTATGGAAATGCGCAATTGAAGGAGACGCGAAAGCTTGGAAAAGCCTTTGGAAATAACCAAGGGGGCTATGGTATCCAAAGCTTTTTTGACTTGATTGGCTTTGTAGTAGGCTCCTGATAGGTTGAGTGGAATAAAAATATCATAAAAATTGGTTCCTGTCAGTTCGGGATTGGCGATGATTTCTTGCATCAATTTCATCGCTTCTTCGGGTTGATCTGTAAAGGAATAATGGACGATTAAACTCTCATAATACATCCATATGTGTTTGTCGTAGAATTTTTTGTTGTTGCCCAAAAGTGCCTTGTGCAATTTGTCTATGTACAATTTGGCTTGGGCAAAGTTGAAATTAATGTTGGAACAATTGATGATCCAATGAATGATGCGAAAGAGTTCCTCATAACGAGCACTGTCAAAATAATTGACTGCTTCAAAATATTTTAGGCTTTTGAGTAGGTATTTTTCAAGATTGGTAAAATCTCGTTTTTGCAGCATAATGGTCCGAACACAAGTATGAATTTTGAATTGTACGTGTGGGTCTTCAGAAATGTCTTCACTAATAGACAAACTTTCGATAATGGCTTCTAGTTCTATTCCAAAATCTTCTTTGCTCGAATAATTGTTGTCTCGCAAACGGTGGTTGATGGTGGCAATTAGAAAATCGACCTCTTGAGCCTGTACCAATGCCTTGTAGTTTTCTCGTTTTTTAGTAATGTATTCCTCTGGAGCTATTTTGTAGTAATCCCCTGTCAAATGGAGGATTTCAGAATAAATAATGTCTAACAAATCATTGTAACCATATTTTATGGCAGCCTTTTCTGCTTTGGTGAGGTATTTAAAAGCTTGCTCATAATCAGATTTGTAGCGAAAAATATTCGCCAATTGGATGGTATTGTACACCTTGAAACGCGGGTCTTTGTTCCGATTGAGCATCAATAGACTCTGCTCTATATCGTTTATGAGTCGATTTTTGAGCCGATAGAAAGCATTTTTGTTCCCATCAGGATAAAGTTCCATCACCAATTCTTCACCAAACTCATCGTATTGATCGTTTTTGATGTAATCAAACAGTTGTAAATTTTTACTGTCTCCATCAGTTTGGTTATTGATGCGGCTAATATAAATCTTAAAATTCCTCAGTTCTTCCTTACTCAAAGAACTAACCAATTCTGTCAAATGATAATTTGGCATAGTAGATACACTTCTGGCTAAGTTAATCTGAATGGATCATCACTTTGGCTGAATGGTGTTGTCCTTCCATAATTACACTTAATATGAACATACCCGAAGGCAAATGAGCGGTGCTTATATTGTGTAGACAAGTATTGCAATAAAAAGTATCACTCCATACTATTTGCCCATTTAAATCAAAAATAAGGCATTGCACTTTACAATTGTTACACTCTTCGTTAAATTTAAGCATAATATTTGATTCAAAAGGCATATTGCTTAACTCAAATGGTAATTTTTCCAAATCAAGATGAGTTAACTCATTGATGACCACAGGAGTATCCACTTCTTCTTCTCCTATTTCGTACAAAAACAAACCTCCACGTCTGTTGCCCACAATCATTTCGGGCAAAGTATCTCCATCTAAGTCGGCAAGTGCTGGGCTACTGTATTGTCCTGCGGCTATCCCATTGATGCTGGCATTGACCAACTTAAAAGAGTCTTGTGCCATCCCTTCCTCATCAATTAAGTAATGGGCAATTTCGCCTGGTTTGGAACCAACCATCAATTGAATGCCTTCATATCCTGCCAATTCAAAAAGATAAGGGTTAGAAAACCCATCAAAGGCCGTTTCCCCTACAGACACCTTGCCCCAAAAATCGCTCTTTTCCACAAACAGTGCCTCCGTAGTAGTCCCCTCATTTTCGTAATACCGCAGCTTTCCAGTTGTTGAGCCAATGACCAAATCCAACAAACCATCTTTGTTGACATCGTACAAAACAGGTGTACTGTTGCTGCCTACATCTATCCCTTGATAATTGGGAATAATTTGAGGAAAACTAGCGATTTGACCTTGTGTTGAGGCATTGGGCAAATAAAGCAATTTTCCGTTAGCCGCCCCACTTCCTATCGTTCCCGACAGTCCCAAAATCAAATCCAAGGCACCATCTCCATTCAAATCGCCAAAAGTCGGACGAATACTCAATAAATTGTTTTCAGCAATGTTCTCATTAAACAAATTTAAATAATTGTCCTCCACAAGTGTAAATTCAGCTTCATTGGCTGTTCCTGTATTTTCATACAAACTCAAAGTTGCCCCTTGTATTCCTTGCCCTTCTACTTCTCCCTCCAAATAAAAACTCCTATTCCCAATTACCAGATCCAATAGTCCATCTCCATTGTAATCAAAAAAGCTAGGTTGGGAATACCAACTCACATCCATTGAAGATTCAATAGCAAATGCTCTAGTTTGCAATTCAAACTCAACATTTTGTTCTGTTCCAACGTTTTGATACATCCACGCATCAAAATAAGGATCGACGGCATCATTAAGGGTAAAAGGAGAGACTAGCAATTCTCTCAAACCATCATTGTTGATGTCTTCATAAAAGGCTGCTGGAAATTGTCTGACAAATACCCGTACATCATTGACTGGAAAATTAGAGGCTTGATTTTCTACATAAGCATCTTCTATAGTTCCTGCATTTTCCAACAACAACAAATGACTGAAATTCAGATTACCCACCAACAATTCTTTGTCCATATCTCCATCTAGGTCAATGGGCAAAATGGTGGAACCCGCATGAATACTGCTGCGACCTTCTTCCAAGCCTGTTTCCCCGACAATTGGTTGGGGGGTTCCCATACCAATACAAGTATCCAGTCTCGCTTCTTTTTCAATCCCATTTTCAAAAAAGTGCCCCCAACAACTATCGGTTACAGCAAAGTGCAAATCACCACACTCTTCGCCTATATTTTCGTACAAAAACATAAAACCACCATTGGGCTGAAAGTCCATAATGTCCATCAATCCATCCCCTGTCACATCATCAAAAGCGGGAAGTGCATCCGAATTAAAAGAAAAATTAAACCCTTCTGTTATGACCTCCTCTTCAGGCAATTCCTCAAAAGTTAGTTCATTTGCTTCATTGTATTCCCCTCTAAAAACTCTCAAGCCCAAATCTGGATTGCGGGTTGTAAACAAGTCTTTTACCCCATCACAATCAAAATCCCTCAACAATACCCAACCAATACTCTCTGGCAAATTTCGTACATATCTAGGCGCAAATTCATAACTGGATTCTCCTTGAATGCCTAAATTCAAAAAAGTCAAATATTGATTGTCTGCTCTTTCAAAAATAACCAAATCGTCCCAACCATCATTGTCCAAATCAGCTGTAGAAAAAAGTGGCTTCAACAACCCACCCGACCAAGCAAAATTCAAGGGACCTTCATCATTCAATACAGGAATTTTATCTGTTCGTCTCATCGGAATGGTATCTTGAGCGCACAAATCACCTACCAACAATGTGGCAATCACACAATAAAAAAACAGCTTCATCTTAATCATACTATCAATATTGTTATTATATTCAATGCTCGTTTGGAACACTCCCTTAATTGGAGTGGCAAATTACAAAATAAGCTATGCATTTAAAACTTACAATAAGCTTCTTGCTATCTCTTTTACTATTTACAAATGTTTCTGGTCAAACAATTGACCGTTTGGCAGTTCAATTAAATGGTAACAATAGCAAAGAAGCCACCATTGCAATCAAAGCACTCGACGATTCAGGCAATGTGCTTTCCTCCCTCAATGGTCCCCACGAAATCAAAATCAATGGAGAAGTACAAGCATTCAACTTCTCTCAAGGTATAAGCAACAACTCCGCCGAAAAATTGTTAAAATCAGACGATGGAACCAAAAGTTTTTTCTATGCTCAACCCAAAGACCGCCCAGGTATCCTCAATCGGGTACACAGCAAAGATGGCAAACTGAGCTTTAGTAAAATTCCCCTTTGGATGTCCATCATTCCTCCACTTGTCGCCATTATTTTGGCACTCCTACTCAAAGAAGTCCTCATTTCACTCTTTGTAGGCATTTGGGCAGGGGCTTTTATCTTAAACGGATTTACCTTTAGTGGTATTTTTAGCAGCCTCTTTACAGTCATCGAAAAATACATTGTCAATGCCTTGGCAGACAAAGATCACCTATCTGTCGTCATCTTCTCTATGTTGATTGGTGGGATGGTTGCCATCATTTCCCGAAATGGAGGTATGAAGGGAGTCGTCAACAAACTCGCTCGCTTTGCCAACAATGCCCGAAATACCCAATTTGTCACCTGGTTTTTGGGTGTAGCCATCTTTTTTGACGATTATGCCAACACCCTCATTGTGGGCAATACCATGCGACCTGTCACCGACCGTTTTCGTATCTCCAGAGAAAAACTGGCTTATATAGTCGATTGTACCGCCGCTCCCATTGCAGCCGTCGCCTTTGTTACCACTTGGATTGGTGCCGAATTGGGCTACATTTCTGGAGCAGTCGAAAAACTGGGTATAGAGGAAAGTGCCTATAGTATGTTTCTCAATTCTTTGTCCTATTCCTTTTATCCCGTCTTAACGCTGGCATTTGTCTTATTCCTCATCTTTACCAACAAAGATTATGGACCTATGCACAAAGCCGAAAGTCGAGCGCGAATCAAAGGAGAACTCTATGACCAAAGTACCGACAGAGGCGAAGGAGAAGTGGACAATTCTCTTGAAGAACTCGAACCTGTCGAAGGCATTCCACATCTTTGGTACAATGCCCTCATTCCTGTAATGGTCGTCATCATTGGAACCATCATTGGTTTGTTCTACACTGGACACAATGCCGATACTTGGGCAAATCCAGAATTGGGTCTATTGGGCAAACTCTCTGAAGTCATTGGAAATTCCAATTCTTATGCCGCCTTGCTTTGGAGTTCTATCAGTGCGGTCATTGTCGCCATCATTTTGAGTGTAGGTGGCCGCCTACTAACGCTCAAAGGGGTAATGGAAACCTTTACCGATGGATTAAAAACAATGCTTCCTGCTATTTTAATCCTTATTTTGGCGTGGTCCTTGGGCAAAATCACCCAAGATTTATACACAGCCGATTTCTTAACCGATATGCTCGATGGCTTCCTCAGTCCTTATTGGATTCCAGCCGTTACCTTTATCTTAGCAGGACTCATTGCCTTTTCTACTGGTTCTAGTTGGAGTACCATGGCGATATTGTATCCGCTCATCCTCCCTGCCACTTGGAGCATCGCCAATACAGCAGGATTGGAAATCACGGAAATAATGCCCATTTTCTACAATGTCATTTCGTGTGTTCTGGCAGGTGCCGTTTTTGGGGATCACTGCTCCCCCATTTCCGACACCACCATATTGAGTTCCCTTGCTTCGAGTTGCAACCACATCGATCACGTTCGCACCCAAATGCCCTACGCCCTCACTGTTGGCGGTGTCAGTATTCTATTGTGTATTCTATCTATGCAAATTTCACTTCCTAGTATCATCTGGTTTATCCTTGGCTTTGTCCTACTCTTTGGTATACTGATGCTGCTGGGTAAGAAAGTACCCATTTATGAGGAAGAGACTTGAGAGTTGTGAATTGTGAATGGAAATTCTATTCCGCATTTATAATTCACCATTCATAATTTTTATGAGGCAACGTGCGTGGCTTATGGCGGCATTATGGTCTGGTTAACCAACGCATACTTTGGGCTGCGTACAAGGGGGATTCCTCCCGCTCATCCGACGCTTCTAGATGTTGGGTATCTAAAAACAATCTGCTAAGTTGATGCTCCCCATCTATTCATTT
>JAHDIA010000360.1 GCA_020631035.1 Chitinophagales bacterium
AGGGCACCAAATGGCAGAATTATGTAGCAAGCCCTTATGGTGGAGGCTCTTTGCACAATTATGGCTGTGCAGTAGACTTGAGTATTGTGGATGAATTTGAGCAGCCATTGGATATGGGAACGCCCTACGATTATTTTGGAAATCTCGCCCAGCCCCGCTACGAACAAGGCTTTTACAATGAGGGCAAACTCAACCGAGAACAATTGGATAACCGTCAACTACTACGAAATGTGATGAAGAGTGTGGGCTTTATTCCAATACAGTCGGAGTGGTGGCATTTTAATGCTTTCCCTAAGTCAGTAGTGCGGCAACGTTATGAAATGGTTAAGTAGGAAATGTGAAAAGAATGTCAAAGGCGGTATTTTGAATGTATAGTGGATAATTATGTACTATATTTGTGAACTATGGCAGAAAATAAGAAACAACAGCCAGTTGGGGCAAAGGCATATTTACCAATTGCTTTTGCATTGGTGATGGTAGCAGGTATGCAAATAGGCTACAAATTGTATGAAAATCTCAAGCTAAAAGTCAGTCCAAAAGAATATACCAAAACTTTTAGCAAGACAGAGACCATTAATGAGGTATTCAATTATGTACAAGCTCGTTATGTTGATACTGTCAACAACAAACAGATGGTCGAAGATGTGATAGAGGAAACGCTCAACCGTCTCGATCCACACTCCAATTATATTTCTGCTGATGAAATTGAAAGAATCAACGAATCTCTCCAAGGCAATTTGGAAGGCATTGGTATAGAGTTTTCTCGTGTACAAGATACAGTCATTGTCATTACAACCGTCAGCGATGGTCCTTCTGAAAAGCAAGGAGTATTGGCAGGGGACAAAATTGTATCTATCAATGGGGAAAACATAGCAGGTATCGGTTTGTCTGATGATGAAGTGATCGCCAAGTTAAAAGGTAAAAAAGGAAGCAGTGTCAAAGTGGGCATCAAGCGAATCAATCAAGCCAATATTTTAGAATTTGATATTGTTAGAGACCGCATTCCCATCAATAGTTTGGAAACGGCTTTTATGTTGGACAATGAGATTGGATACATTCGCCTCAATCGCTTTAGTGCAACAACCTATGATGAGTTTGCTCAGTCCTTGTTAGAACTTCAAAAACAAGGATTAAAAAAACTGATTTTTGATCTACGCCAAAATCCAGGTGGCTATTTAGATGCAGCGACCAAAATTGCGGACGAAATCATTGATGGAAAGAAATTGTTGGTGTATACTGAGGGGAGAAATTATGCCCGAAAAAATTACTTTTCCAAGGCGACAGGTATCTTTGAAGAAGGAGAATTGGTCATACTCATCGATCAAGGTTCGGCATCGGCCAGCGAAATTTTGGCAGGAGCCGTACAAGATTTGGACCGAGGCTTGGTCATTGGGCGTCGTTCTTTTGGTAAGGGACTCGTACAAGAGCAATACAAATTGTCAGATGGTTCGGCACTTCGTTTGACTGTTGCCCGCTATTTTACGCCCAGTGGTCGCTCAATTCAAAAACCTTACAGCGAAGGCGAAGATGCCTACAATGATGAAGTGTCTGAACGCTATGAAAATGGAGAGTTGTTCAACCGAGACAGTATCAAACTCAATGATACCCTCAAATATGCTACTACCAATGGTCGTACGGTATATGGCGGTGGTGGAATTATGCCCGATGTTTATATACCCATTGATTCGACCCGACTCAATACCTCGTATCTATTGGCGCGCTCCTATGTTCCAGGCTTTGTATATCAACACTTTAGCAAAAAACAAACAGAGTACTTAGAACAAACAGACCTCAACAGCTACTTGGCAAATTTCCAAATTGATGGCAATATTATCAATGAGTTTTGGAATTATCTTAAAACCGAAAAGGTAGAAATCAAGACGGAAGAGGTAGAACAAAACATAGGAGAACTCAAAAACCAAATAAAAGCCTACATCGCTCGCCAGTTGTTCAAAAATAGAGGCTTTTATGAAACACTTAAAGGCGAAGATGAGGTGCTGCAAAGAGCTATCTCTGAGGTCAAAAAATTAGAAAGCAACCAACTGACTTCTATCCGATAAGTTACCATTTTAAGCTTTATAAACTTAGCATCTTATCAAGCTTTATCATAAAATATTACTTGTTCTATTTGCTTTGAAATATGATTTTTATTTAATATGTTTGTTTGCAATGTGTGTGAGGGGAACCAATCAAACAATAACCATTGTATATAAATTGAAATATATGTATTTGAAAATCAATATGATATAGGTGTAAATACATTTGTCTAAAATTTTTTATTGTTGTACATTTACTTCAGCGTTAATCCCTCCATCAACAATTTACGCTTGTTAAAATACTTATTTAACAAAATTTTTGTGATTTTTCTTAGAAATTAATTTTTTATACATTGTATAAATGATGTATATTGCTTTTTGAAGTGTGAGTTTAACCCTAAGAACGACAAACAGAGATTGATATGGTTGTAAATGGAAAAAACAGGATATTACTAATTGAGGATAAAAAGGCAGACGTATTGTTAACCAAATTGGCATTAAAGGAAGCTGAATTTGGATGTGAGTTGTTTGTTGCCAACTCAGTTAATGTTGCCTTAGATTTACTCAAAGAATCTCAAGAACAAGTAGAGGATGAACTAGTGATGGAAATGATCATACTAGACCTTAATCTTGTGGGGAAAAATGGATTGGTTTTTTTGGAAGAAATCAAAAAACATGAAGTACTCCGACTCATTCCCTTAATTGTCTTTACTACTTCTAGTAACGAAAGCGATATTTATAGGGCATATGCCAATTACGCCAATTTGTACATTACCAAACCACTCAATTACGACCAATACGTTGATGCATACCGTTGTCTCAAAAATTTATGGAGATATGTCCAAGCACCTGTCACTCAAAAAAAACAAGCCAAATTGAACAGGGACTTCGAAGGTTTTGAAGGCTTTGCCAGTGGACAAGTTGCTTAGTATATCTTGCTTGAAGCTTAAGCAGCTTGAAACTGTTCCAAGGCTGCTTCTACTGAAATCGTATCTGGAAAATAAGCACATATTTTTATCAAAACTTGCTCCAATAAACTATCAGGGCAAGAGGCACCACTCGTCAATATAATATCTAATCTTTCTTTATTGGGTAAGAAGTTGGCTGTACGCAAAATTTCCTTTTTGTGAAAGTTGTAATGCTCAATCAAATCTTGAGCAAGAAGATTGTCAGCCGTTTTGATAAAATAAGTTGGGAGCTTTTGTTCACACAATTCGACCAAATGGGAAGTATTGGAACTATTGTAACCACCTACCACTATTGCCAAATCTGCTTTTTGTTCTAGTAATCCGTAAGTCGCTTGTTGATTGTCATTGGTTGCATAACACAAAGTATCCCTAGTATCGGCAAAATGTTCTTTGATGTTTAAGATGCCATATTTCTCAATCATCACTTCTTTAAAATATGTTGCAATTGCTTGTGTTTCACTTGCCAACATAGTCGTCTGATTGATGACACCCACTTTTTGCAAATGGATGTTAGGATCAAAATCTTTTGAAAAACGATTGGCAAACAAAGTCGCAAAGTCTTCCATATTTCTTTTACCCAAAATAATATCACCCAACAAACGAGCCTCCTCAATATTGCGAATCATTACACTGGGGGCTTCTTGTGAACTATGGGAAAAAGTGGCCTTGGTTTCTTCGTGCTTGGGTTTGCCATGAATGATGATACTGTGTGAATTGCTCCCTAATTTGGCTGCTCGCTTCCATACTTTTTCAACAAAAGGACAGGTCGTATCATAGGTTTGTTGAGTCAAGCCCAACTGACCCAATTTTTCCTTGATTTCAAGAGTGGTGCCAAAGGCAGGAATCAAAACCACATCTTTAGGCGTTAATGTTGACCATTCAATCAACTGTTCTCCCTTGGTACTCAAAATAAAATCAACCCCATTGCTACGCAAGTCGTCATTCACAACAGGATTGTGAATCATCTCACTCAAAAAGAAAATGCGTTGATTGGGATGTTTGCTCAGGGTCTGATAGGCGATTTCGATGGCATTTTCCACCCCATAACAAAAGCCAAAATGCCTTGCCAAATAAAAGCGGACAGGACCGAAATCCAGTACACTTGGACTGAAATCTTTTTTACGTGGGTCTTGTTTTTTCCGTTCTTGTTTGACTTTGGAAATAATTGAACTACGATAAAAAGTGGGAACATCAAATTTGCGCATAAAACAAGCTTTTCAGTAGATTAACATACCATCCTCATTGCTGGTTCACATCAATCCACCATTTCTTCTTCCGAATTGATGTTTTCTTCTTTCGGGTTAAGGTTCTCAATGATTTTTTTGGCCATATTCAATACCAATTTGAACTGTTGATCTCGGTTGAGGATCGAATTGTCCAACAAAATGGCATCATCTGCTTTATACAACGGACTTTCAGCTCTATGCGTATCTATATTGTCTCGGTGTTCAAGATTTTGCTTGACTTCCTCCAAACTAATGGTAATGCCTTTACGCAACATCTCATCATACCGTCTTTGCGCACGGGTGTTGACATCTGCTGTTAGAAAAATCTTGAATTCAGCTTCAGGAAAAACCACTGTACCAATGTCACGGCCATCCATTACAATGCCTTTCGAATCTCCCATTTGTCGTTGCTGCTTGACCAAAAACTGTCGAACTTCTTTGATAATACTCACTTCACTGACATTTTGCGACACTATAGGTGTCCGAATCAATTCCTCAACATTCCGATCATTCAAATAAGTCTCATTTCTGTCCAAAATCTCATTGTACTTAAAAGACAGTTGAATGTTGTCCAAATTGGCAACAACGACCTCTGCATCATTTACATCTATTTCATTCTGAATCATATAGAGTGTAATTGCCCTATACATAGCTCCACTGTCTATATAGGTATAGGACAAAGCCTTGGCAAGGTCTTTGGCGAGGGTGCTTTTGCCACAAGAAGAGTAGCCATCAATGGCGATTATTATTTTCTTATCCATTGCACACAAAGATACTTGAATAGATTTGATTGTTTAATATTAAGCTTATAAAATCCAAAAGTAATGTTGAATTTCTTTTATAGAACGGAACGTTGGGCAACTTCGTTGGCTGGGGACTCCCCGCTATCCGCTACTATGGCGGCATTTGGGAAATGTCGATTGACCATCACGCCTGGGATTGGGGATTATATTGCGTGCAAGGCCGCTACAGAAATGCCGCCATATCCACTACTATCGGGCGTATTTGGCATGTTTTCTGCTTCGTCGCCTCTAAATTTTTTTAGCCCTCCCTAAAAAAAAAAGCTCTCTCTCCAAAAAAAAAGACTACATTTGAATTTATTTATGGAATGTTATGTTATTTAGATGAACAATCATTCACTCAAATAACAAAACGATTCATTCACTTCAGCCCATATCAATGGTATCTATATCTAGTACAGAAGAAAACTACTTAAAAGCCATCTACAAATTGTCTGAAAAGCTAACAGACAACCAATTTGTATCCACCAATTCCATAGCCGATGCTATGAGCACGAGAGCAGCATCTGTCACCGATATGATCAAACGACTAGCAGATAAAAAGCTCTTGAAATACACCCCCTATAAAGGAGTGATATTGAGCAAAGAGGGGCGAAGCATTGCCACCAATTTGCTTCGCAAACACCGCCTATGGGAAGTGTTTTTGGTCGAAAAATTAGATTTCACATGGGCAGAAGTACACCCAATTGCTGAACAGCTAGAGCACATCCGTTCCCCCGAACTCATTGATCGCCTTGACGAATATTTAGGTAAACCTAAATTTGACCCTCATGGCGACCCCATACCAGACAAAAATGGTCAATTTCGTTATAAATCAGAAGAATTGCTCTCCGATTTACAAGTTGGGGAATCAGGTATAGTGGTAGGGGTTAAAATGCATTCCCCCCAATTTCTTGAATTTCTAGATTCCAAAAAATTGGTATTGGGAGCGGCCATCAAAGTAACCGAACTCATCGAGTTTGACCACTCTATGATGATTCAATTGGGAGAAAAGGAATCGCTCAGTGTTTCATCCAAAGTGAGCAACAATCTATACATTCAAAGAAAATAAAAAAAACGTAGAGAAAATTCACGAATTTTCTCCCCGAAACGGGCGGAAAACACACACAATGCCTGGCACCTTCAAGCTGTTTTGCATCTTTTACAATTATATTCGAGCCCATTTGCTAAAAGATTTCATTCGTGCATTCGTGGCAAAAAAAACAAACAATGAACATCCTAAATACACACAATTTATCCAAAAACTATGGGAGTATCCAAGCCCTCAAAAATCTCTCCATCAACATAGAGCAGGGCTGGGTGTATGGTCTTTTAGGACCCAATGGAAGTGGCAAAACAACCACCCTTGCCATTTTGCTGGACATCCTACAACCCAATTCAGGAACCTATCAGTGGTTTGAAAAAACACCTTCCCATCATTCTCGCAAGCGCATTGGTTCCCTACTCGAAACACCCAATTTTTATGGCTATTTATCAGGCGAAAAAAATCTGAAAAT
>JAHDIA010000361.1 GCA_020631035.1 Chitinophagales bacterium
GCAGAATATGGTACTTGGCTCAACCGTCGCTTCGTCAGTACCAATTTGACCAATGGTGCACCAGTGGAGGCGTATTTTACAGGTGTTGAATTTACCAATTGGCACAATCGCTTTAAGATTACTTTTCACCTACGTCCCACCGCCGATATCAACAATGGGCAATTGCAACTGAGTATAGACATACCAAGTATCTACAGCAATGCCTATCAGACAGGAGTGATGTATGCTTTTGCAGATGGAAGCGATTCAGGTTTTGCCATTCAAGGAGGTACAACGGCTGCTACGACCAATGTAGTAGGAAACAATATTACAGTGACCACCGCAGCCACCAATTTACTCGCCAATACTTCTTATGAAGTCAGTATTATTTTTTATGCCCTTCCTAGCAATCTTGCAGCCACCTATGCTCAGGTAGCCAATACCGAATCTCAAATCAATATCACAACAAGCCAGACCTTGCCCAATACAACAGGAAGCTCAACAGTCAATTATGTGGCAGATGAAGGCGTACACTTTATTGACATTCCTAGATATTGGATGGGGTATACGAACTGTGCAAATGAAGAAAGACTACAAAACATAGAAGTGAGTTTGGAAAACAACAGCAATATTGATAAAGTTGTACGTCTCTGTTTTCAACAATTTCCAAGTGTCAATGTCGTAGGTTTTAACTCAATGATTCGACACGACAATGGCGACCCATCTGGCTATCCATTGCAAGTTTCCAAAAATTGGCATACGACTACAACACAGTTGTATTCTGGTAGTTGGATTAGAGAATATACCGAAATACCCGTCCCCGCCAATACGACCATCAATTTTGATTATACCCGAACAGGAGCAAAATGGGGCTCAACCTATGGGGCGTTCTCCCATCAATTGAGTGTGGCTGGAGCAGGGGTGCCCAGAGGTGGTTGGCTCGAAGCAGGCTTGGGTTCCTTTGGCGAAAATGTCACCCATTCGCCCGACTATGTATATGGCAATTCCAATGTGTGTGACTATCGACCTTTTCTAGTAACCAACCAAGCACAAGGTGGTTCTTCGGTCGAATGTAATTGGACGGGCAATGTCGGTGGAATGGATATGTGGGTATACACCAATGCCAGCGATCAACGCATTTACCAAAAAGAAGTGAAAACCAGATTCCATCGTTATTCACCCAATTTAACCGAAACCAGTATTTCGGCTTATTCATCCGACGATAAACTCAAACTCGATTATACTTTTTACCTCAATCGTTCCGATGATTTTACAAGAGTCTACTACAAAATCAACATAAAAGCATTGGACAATGTAGACTTCAATCGCTTCGATATTTTCCAAATGGGCGGAGACAATTACAATGCCTATCGAGCACAGACCTGTGTATATGGAAATGATGTAGGAATTGTAGGGCAATTTGCCCCAACCAACGATGGTTCCAATGATTATACCACTGCGGCAATTGCCTTGCCAGGGACAACTCCTTGGATATGGGCAGGAGATGGCAAATACTCCGCTGGTGCTGGGACCCTCGATATAGATACCAACAATGGCTTCATCATCCGTGATTACAATGCTAGCTTTGGGGGAGTGACAGACAATACACCCTATTTTAGAGAGCGTTCTAGTTCGACAGGCTTTGCGGCTGTTACAGGAACCAATCCGACCTCCTATTGTTTGGTCCCACCTCCTACGGTTACTTCCTTGATGGCGGGAGATTGTATTGAACTATTGGTAGAAACAATGATATTGCCCAAGCAAATAGGAGATTATTATGGACCCAACTCAAGTTTTATTTCAGCACTGGCAATGTATGGCAATTCAGTAGATTTATTTTTACGAGAAGTAACAGGCAACAATCCTGTTGTTAGTTCACCTACAAATACCTTTGATGCCTTGTATCCCATTGAGGTAGAAACTGCCAACAATACGGCGATTGTCATACTCGAAGGTGGCAAGGGCTATGTTCCTTTGCGTTTTACAGGACTCGATGATGTATGCGACCCACAACTGTGGAAAGCCGATAACAACTGTTGGGAGTTGGTCGATCAATCCAATTGGGGCAAAGACTTTTGGCAAGCAGATTACAATTTAGAAACAGGTCTATTTGAATTGGTCTACAATGTCGATCAAGACACATTCGATGACAGCCCTGCCAACATCAAATACTATTTGGGACCAACACCACCCGAACCATTGATGATTATACAGACCCAAGTGTATGGGGGCAATTGGAGCATCAATCCCATTGCAACAGTGTCAACAGCAGACAGTGTGATTTTTGCCCCACAAGTCAATGAGGCAGGCATTGTGTCTCCAGGTGCAGGAACTTGGGATTGGATAGGTCCCAATGGTTTTACAGCCAACAACCGCTTTATCAAATTTGAGCCAGCGACTTATGCCGATTTAGGCGTTTATTATTGTACCTATACCGATCCTTATGGTTGTAGTGTAACCGAAGAGTTTGAGATGCGCTGTGCCGATACAGATGTAGACAGTGTATGCGATTTAATCGACCAATGCCCTGGACAAGACGATTTAATAGATACCAACAACAACAATTTCCCCGATGCTTGTGAAAGTGGAGAAATCTCTATTAAGGTGATTTTAGAAGGAGCATACGATGCCACATTGGGAATGATGCATACCCAACTCAATGCTGCCAATTTGTTGCCCTTGGCTCAACCCTACGATATGGCTCCCTACAATTACCCAGGAACCGAAATATTGACGAGCATTCCTACAAATATGGTCGATTGGATATTGGTCGAAGCACGTAGCGATTTGGACAATACAACAATCCTAGAACAACAAGCGGCTGTTTTGTTGAACGATGGCAATGTGGTCGATGTAAATGGCAATCCTTTGTTTTTTACCAATTTGGTCGCCAATACCTACTTCGTTATTCGCCACCGAAACCACTTAGATATAATGACAGTGGCAGGTGTGCCGCAAGGAGCCATAATGAGCTATGATTTTTCAAATGATATAGCCAAAGCCTATGGCACCTCTCAACTCAAAACTTTGTCAAATGGGGTATATGCGATGTATGCAGGAGAGGGAACACAAGACCACGTCATTCAAGTATCAGACTATGATTTTTGGAAAGAAAATGCCGCCATCCTAAATGTCTATGACTTGCGAGATATGAATATGGATGGAACCGTTCAAGCAACTGATTACGATCAATGGTGGCCCAATCGTTCTAAGTTGGGACATCCTTATTTGAGTTATTAACCCAGAAGACTATTGTAGACAGCTTCTTATTTGGTTCATTCTCATTCGCAAAATATGTTTTCAAAAATATCAACTAACTTTATGGAAATTTATTTTTGCAACAAATGAAAGAACAAGAACATCAATACAGAATCAATAAAGTTATTGATTACATAGAGTTGAACCTTCAGAATGATTTTTCACTAGATGAATTATCAAGGGTAGCTCATTTCTCAAAATTTCATTTTGGTCGCATATTTCAAGGGGTGACAGGCGAAACCCCCTTTCAATTTATAAAAGGCATAATTTAAAATGAACTTCCCAAAAATAAGAGCATTCTTAAATGTATGGGACAATGCGTTTGGAATACCCGAATCCCAAGTCAAAGCAAATGAACAAAACTTGGGGGTGGGTATTCCAAAAGTATTGAGAGCCTATTATTTGCAATTGGGAAAGCATCCCATCAATGAGCAACAAGACTTTTTACTCTTGCCAGACGAACAACTTGTTTACAACAAATTGAAATCGGATGAAGACTGTCTTATCTTTTATGTCGAAAATCAATCTTGTCATCATTGGGGAATCAAAAAAGAAGATGTAGACAAAGACAACCCACCCGTTTACCGACAAGAAAATGACAAAGATGCTGAATGGGAATTGGACACCGACAATCTCCAAGATTTTTTATGGGCGATGGCATTGTGGCAATCGCACTTTACCTTCAAAAATTGTGCTTGGGTCATTGATGTACTCAATTCAGACATAGCTGAAGCCCTCCAAAATTATCAAAAAGAAAAAGTGCATTTTGACCGATGGAATGTGGAATTTTACCGCAACAATCCAAACGATTTAATCACTGTCCATAGAATAAACAAAGACTACCAAGCCGATGCCTACTCACATTTGTACGCAATGAGCAATGACTCAACAAACTTTCAAAATATCCTAGCACACTTCAACATCGACTGGGACGAAATAACAACAGAGGAATCCCTCTAATTTTCAATTTTGAGTAAGAGTCCCCTAATCTTAAATTTTGAGTTTTAAATCTTGAATCTTCAATCTAGTAAACGTTAACAATCCATAATAATACAATAAAAAGGTTTAAAAATGCATCGCAAAAAACTAAATGTTAAATTATGAGGTTTTTAGTATGAACCAATAACAATCACTATGTCTGAATCTACCCAGCACCCCTTTAAATTAGAGGTCCCACCCTTACAAAGCAAAACGACAGGATTACGAGGAATGATTAAAGACTTTTTTGATAGAAATGCAGCTATCTTCAAAGGACTTGTCATTCTATGTCTCATTGGTCTTTTAATGATTCCAATGTCACTTATTCGTGGACTCATCAACGAAAGAGAACACCGACAAGTTGAAGCCATCCACGAAGTAAGCTCTAAGTGGGCAAACAATCAAAACATCAGCGGTCCCATCATCAGCATTCCCTATATAGAAAAATATACAGAAGAAGTTGATGGTGTAACCAAAACCAAAGAGCGTAGAAAAACTGCTCACTTCTTACCTGATAATTTGAGTGTCAATGGCGAACTCATACCCGAAGAACGAGAAAGAGGTATTTTTAAAGTAGCCGTTTACCAGTCCAAATTGCAAATCCACGGAGACTTTAAGTACAGTACTTTTACCAGTCTCAACATCGAACCCGAAAACATTTTGTGGGACCAAGCTTCTATGGCTCTTGGCATCAGTGACCTAAGAGGTATTGAAGAGCAGGTACAACTCAATTGGGAAAGCGAACAATCCTATTTCGATTCGGGGCTTCCCAATAGCGAAGTCCTCCAAAAAGGCATTAGTACGCCCCTTGCCATTCAACAGGGAGATACGAAGGACTACACCTATCCCTTTTCTTTTGATTTAAATTTAAAAGGCTCTCAAAATATTTACTTTGTTCCAGTCGGGAAAGAAACCACTGTCGCTTTGCAATCGACTTGGAAAGACCCAAGCTTTGCTGGTGCATTTTTACCCGATGATAGAGTAACAAACAATGATGGATTTACGGCAGATTGGAAAGTCCTACACCTCAACCGCAATTACCCACAAAGTTGGATAGGAAAAAAACACCAAATTGGAGAAGCCGCTTTCGGAGTAAACCTTATTTCTCCGACAGACAACTACCAGAAATCCGAACGTTCGGTCAAGTATGCACTGCTCATTATTGCATTGACTTTTATGGTATTCTTTTTTGTAGAGGTGCTCAATGGTAAATCCATTCACCCCTTCCAGTACATTTTGGTGGGGCTGGCACTCTGTGTGTTTTACACTTTGCTTATTTCCATTTCTGAACACCTCAATTACAACTACGCCTACATCATTGCTGCTGCGATGACGGTGGTTTTGGTGAGTCTTTATGCTCGAAGTGTCTTCAAATCATTCCCTCTGGCATTGCTGACAGGAGGTGTCCTGGGTTTGCTTTACGCCTTTTTGTTTACCACCATTCAATTGCAAGAACATGCATTGCTCATCGGTAGCCTAGGTTTGTTCCTTTGTCTTGCCATTGTAATGTACTTCTCTCGCAAAATTGATTGGTACAACATCAGAGGTAAAAAAGAAATGGCACTAGAATGATTTTTTAATTTGTAACTGTCGTAGATTTAAGTTTGTAACTTAAATCCAAATCCAAGCAAGTTTGTAAATACTCTCTGTAGATTTAAGTTTGTAACTTAAATCCAAATCCAAGCAAGTTTGTAAATACTCTCTGTAGATTTAAGTTTGTAACTTAAATCCGAAGCCAAGCAAGTTTGTAACTTGCATAAATTAATCTCCCTAGAAATTAAATTTAATTTCTAGGGAGATTTTTTATATGGTATAGAGGGAATTGAATCTTTTTATTTAGGTAGTGTGTGAAGAAAATTCGTAAATTTTCTCTACAGTTTTTTGAACGGAACGTTTAGGCTTCGTTTGCATTGTGTGTCCCCGCTATCCGCTTTTGCATGGCAACCGCTTCTATCGGGCGTAGACATCGTTTCTTTTGGTACTCCGTTTTTTCTTTTTTCCATCCGCTACATCCTTTGCTTTAGAATGTTAAAAGTGCCCAATTAATTAAATTTAAATCAGCGCAGGATGAGCGGGCAGATGAAATTTACGACGCAGCCAAAAGTATGCGTTGGCTAACCAGACCAAGATGTAGCCATAAGCCAATGACGTTGCACAATAAATTTAAAATTGAAGATTAAAAATTTAAAATTTCTATGTGTTGTCTGTTCATTGTTGATTAAGAACCTTTCTGAAAACCCTCTTGCTGATCTGAGACTTCGTCTTTTGCACCAGTACTGCCGATATGTCGGACC
>JAHDIA010000362.1 GCA_020631035.1 Chitinophagales bacterium
AAGGGGTAGGGCTGAGTTGATATTGTAATCGGATAATTTCCTCTTTTAATTTCTCTATGAGCAATGCTTGGTCTTGATGCTCTCCCAAATTCAACTTTAGCGCATTTTGCATGTATGATTCACCCTTGGACTCTACTCTTCGAACTCCATTCATATTAAAGTTATTTAGCTTGTTAATCAATTTACGAATGGCTTGCTGAATTTGTTGTCGTTCCTGTTGATTAACAGTTTTTTTTAACAAACTTTTACAATAAACCAAACTGGTGCCATAACAATGTATGGCTCGTTCGAGTTGTTGAGAGTTCTCATAGTTTAATCCTAGTAAAAAAAGTGACTCAATGATTCCTTGTTCATAATCATATTTTAAAGAAATATTGAGCATTTTTTTGCACAATTCTTTTGATTTTTCAGGGCTTAAAACCAAAGCATCTTGTGCAATTGCTTGCAATGCAATTAACTCTTTTACTATGTTTTGAGGTAGTATTTTTCTGTTTGTTTCCACTTGTTTGGGATTGAAGCTTCCAATAATGAAATGTGTTGATTCAGTTTCCCAATGTTAGATTAGTAATATTGTTAATTTTGCATTATCTAAATATATACAAAAAAAAGCAATTTTTCAAGTTTTTAGACCAAAAATCAGCCTAAGTTAATGTAAGTTCTACTTTAAAGACGTATTTAATCCCAAAAAGGAACGCTATTAAACATATTTTTTTTTAAAAATTCATTTTTATACCAATTGTGAGTTATGAATTTTGTTGAAATGCCTCGCATCTACAAGTGAAAAGGTGGGAGGCATCAACTAAACAGAATGTCTTCAGATGCCTGCCATCTAAAAGCGTTGGACGAGCGGGTGGTTGAACACTTGTACGAAGTATGAAACCTGCGTTGGTTAACCAGAATGAACGTAGCCACAGAGTCAATGGCGTTGCCCCATGAAAATTGTAAATTGAGTTATAAATTGTGAATTGGCTATCCATTTTTGTTAATTGTTGAATTGTTGAATCGGGGGGAATAACCAATCAACTAATTACTTAATCAACTAACCACTCAATCAACCAATCAACTAACCACTCAATCAACCAATCACTTAATCAACTAACAATCAACTAATTAGCTGAAAGATTGCTCATAGACCTCAGTTCGATGGCTTTACAGTGCTCATCTATACTTGAAAAGGGGAGTTTAACCAATTGTAATTGCTTGTAGGCATTGGCTTGATCGGGTACTGTAGCACTTGTCCACCACTGATTTTGCGGGATATTTTTACGTTCTAGCTCAAAATTAGAGAGATTGGCTTCGTACACAAAGGAAATGCCTTGGATTGGATGATTCTCGACGATGATTCCCCATATTTTGTCCTTTTGATTCAAATCATCTAGCAAAACAAGGTCGCCTATTTCGGCAAAATAAGGGTCAATTGCCTGTGTCTTTTCTCTTAATTTTTGCAGGTCATCGGGTAATTTTACATCATATTTGCGAAACACTTCTCCAACAAATGAGGTACAATGCAAGCAGAAGTTCTTGCGAGGATGGATATTTTCGCTTGCATCAAATCTTCTCCATACCTCCTTGACAATTTGCTTAATTGGAACAACAACAAGAATATTTCCCTCTATTTGCTTGTATTGTTCCAGTGTAGCTGCTCTTTGTTCAAGGGATTTTTTACGGCAATAGGGAATTAAGGCTATTGCCAATAAGAGTAAAATTCCTATCAATAGAAATGGCATTCTAGGACTTCTGGGTGGTTTGCAAGGTCTTGTCATTGTTAGCAATATTGGTAAAGTGTTGTGTATGTAATAAACGTTATTAGAGTACGGTTAATTATATGTATAAACTCAATTCAATACGTTCTTAAGTTTGCATTTTAAGCCTATCTTTGTATATATAGTCTATATAATGAATTAAAAATCACGGAGATGAGAAAAATAATTTTAGGTCTGTTGGTCTTTTGTTTTGTATTGGCATCTTGTTCAAAGGTACCCATTACCAATCGTAGACAGGTTAATTTGTTGCCTGAGAGCCAGTTGGCGTCTATGAGTTTGGATGCCTACCAGCAATTATTGGGGGAAAGTAAATTGGTCAAACAGGGGACTCAATATGATATGGTTCAAAATACAGGAAATCGCATTTCTCAAGCGGTTGAAACCTATTTGAAGACAGGTAAATATGCCAAAAGGGTCAAGGATTTTAAATGGGAATTTAACCTAATTGACAATGAAGCTGCCAATGCTTTTGCTATGCCTGGTGGTAAGGTTGCTTTTTATACGGGTATTATGCCATTGACTAAAACAGAGACTGGAACGGCTGTGGTGATGGGGCACGAGGTCGCACACGCCATTGCTCGTCACGGAAATGAGCGCATGAGTCAGGGTTTGGCATTGCAGTTGGGTGGTATTGGCTTGGCTGTTGCCTTAAAAGACAAACCTGCTCAAACCCAAAATTTGTTTTTGCAAGCTTATGGAGTTTCGAGTACTTTGGGTTCGCTTAAATTTTCAAGAAAACACGAATCAGAAGCAGACAAAATGGGATTGGTTTTTATGGCGATTGCTGGCTATGACCCCAACGAAGCCCCTAAATTTTGGGAAAGAATGAAATCGCATGGCAATGGGCAACAACCGCCTGAGTTTATCAGTACACACCCTAGCCACGAAACCCGTATCAAGGATTTGCATGAGTTTATGCCAGAGGCTTTAAAATATTACAAAGGTCCTGTTGGTTCTACACCTAGTAAAAGCTCAACAAAGACGAATAGCAAAACCAATAAGCCTGGTAGTAATACCAATAGCAAGCCTAAAACAACAAAGCCTGGTAGTCGCAAAATAAGTAGCAAACCCAAAACCAAGCCTAGTAATAAAACAAATACAAAGCCTAGTTCTTCTAAGCCGAGTAGCAAACCTCAAACCAAACCTAAATCTACGAAACCTTAGATTAGTTGTGAGTTGGCTTTTGTGGGTTTTATACTCAAGTTACAAACTTGAGCTACTTTGTACTTTAAGTGACGCTTGCGCTTAACACTTAAAGTTGCATTGGCTTCTTTATACTTTAAGTGACGCTTCGCTTAACACTTAAAGTTGCATTGGCTACTTTGTACTTTAAGTGACGCTTCGCTTAACACTTAAAGTTGCATTAAAACAAAATCCCAACACTGGTGTGTTGGGATTTTGTTTTTTAAAATTTCTTTTTAGATATAAACACAATCATCCTTCCTTGATTTTTGTATCTACTATTTTTAGAATTTCTCCTTCTAATTTTTGAGCAGCCTTCACCAATTTCTTTCCTTCGGTTAATTTTTGTTTGGCGTACTTCTTATCTTTTAGCCCTACTGCATTGATTTGTACATTTAAGAATCCACCCATTACGGCTGTTCTCGCACACATTGCGCCTACTCCTGCATCTGAGACCGAAGCGGGCAAACCAATTTCTGCCATTGCCTTCATCATTTCCATTGAGTCAAAGGCGGTTTGCATAATTTGGAAAGGCACTTCTATGGCGTTTTGGGTCGCATTTTCTATGGCTTCCGACCTTATTTCTTTTTCTTCTTTGGAATCTTTCGGCAAACGGAAAGCCTCCATTATGTGGTTAAAAGCGTTGGTGTCTTCGTCTACCAATTGCAACAATTTCTTCTTGGAATTTTGTCCTTTTTCCGCCCATTGAGAAAAGCTTTCCCAACGCTTATCCCATCCTCTTTTGTGAGAGGACAAATTTGCTACCATTGTTCCCAAACTTGCGCCCAAAGCTCCTACATAAGCAGAAATAGAACCTCCACCTGGCGCAGGAGATTCAGAGGCTGTTTCGTCGGCAAAGCCCTTAACACTTTTATCCACCAAACGCACACCCCCTTCCTCTTCTAATAAGTATTCAATGATTTTTTTCTTTGGGTCAAAAGGTCCCAACTCATCCAATCCCATTGACTTAATGGCAATTTTGATGAGTTCATCATCAGAGACACCCAAAGAGCGTTTTTGTTTTTTGAGATAATGTTTTCCTGCGGCAATCATTGCCTTGAGTGGAATCAATCCGACCAATTCGGAACCAGTCACTCGCATGCCTCTTTTTTGCGCACTTTCACAAACGGCATCAAAAGCCTCGTGTACAGAGGTGATGCTGATGTTGGTCAAATTCATTGAAATTTGGCAGACGCCATATTCTTCGATGTACCAGCCAATTGCCTTGACCGCCTTTAATTTACCAGGCACTCGAAGTGGCGTACCATCTTTGTCTCGTAAAATTTCGCCCAGTAATTTGTTTCCCTTGCGTTTGATTTTGCCTTTTTCACGTACTTCAAAAGCCACACCATTTGCTCGACGGGTTGAGGTAGTATTGAGGTTGACATTGTAGGCGACTAAAAAATCTCTGGCTCCGATGGCAGTTACTCCATATTTGTGGTTAAAATCAACAGGACCAAAATCGGGTTCCCAATTGGGGTCAGCCAATTTTTGTGGCAAACCTTCGTATTCGCCCGCTCGGACACTTGCCAAGTTTTTGCGTTCGGCTTTGGTGGCGGCACTTTCGTAATAATAGCCTGACAAACCGAGTTCTTCCCCTACCCTTTTGCCGAGTTGGTGGGCATATTCGGCACATTCTTCCATTGTCACCCCTGAAATGGGGATAAGTGGGCAGACATCGGTTGCACCAAAACGGGGATGTTCGCCACTGTGTTGGCTCATATCTATGAGTTCGTAGGACTTTTTGATGGCTTGAAAGGCTGCTTCGATGACCATTTGGGGTTCCCCTACAAAGGTCACGACTGTTCGATTGGTTGCTTTTCCAGGGTCAACATCCAACAATTTGACGCCCTCTACCCTTTCAATGGCATCGGTGATTTGTTTGATGATGCTCATATCTCGTCCCTCCGAAAAATTGGGGACGCATTCGATTAATTTTTTCATGCTTGTTTGATTCTAGTTTTGGCTTTGCAATTCGGGGGCAAAGATACAGAATAGTTTGTTGAAATTTGACGGCAGGCTAAGGTTTAAAATATTAGACAATCTTGGGTATTTTTAGAGGATTGGGACGGAACGTTGGGGGCTTCGTTTGCAAGTGGTGTCCCTGCTTTCCATTTCAAGCTTGTAGACCTTGCATGCAAGGTCTCTACAAGGCTTTCCATTGCAATCAGGCGTAGGATCGGTTCTGGTGGTTCGTTGTTGCTTCGTTTTGTCTGTCCGCTTCACGCCATGCTTCTTTATTTGCTCTTAGAAACCAGTTCAAAATGTCCCAGTTCATTGATGACAAAATGTTCTTTGCGGGTAAATTGTTCGGGAGTTTCGCCTTCTTCTATGGGACCATTTTCGTCGAAGTAGTGTGTTTCGACAGTGGTGAGGAATATGTTGAAATCCTGGTCGATGGTGCAGTCGGTTTCGTAGAGGATTTCGAATAGGAAGCGGTCGTAGACGATGAGGTAGTCTAGTTGTTTTCCTGTGTGGTCGAAATTGGTGAGGCGAAATGACGCTCCCATAATGTCGTTGTCACCTGTGTACTCCATCAAGCTACCAACAGTGTAGTAATTGGGATGTGTTTTTTTGTATAAAGGGTATATCTTTTGAGCCATAGCAGGATAGTCATAATTGTAGTTTTCTGGTGAATGCCCTGTGTGTGTATCATTGAACAAAAGATTAGGACTATATATTTTAAATTTATTTAAAGAGTCTACAATTGAAAAAAACAGATATTCGTCCTTTTCCACCAAAGGTACAATGACTTGTTTGCTTTTTAATGGTATTGGAAAAGCTTTGAGTTCCTTAATTAATTGTGTTAAGTTGGATTGTTTTTTTGCTGTTTTATTTTGGTTCAATTCTAGGAATGAGATGGGAGGACTTGTCGTATCGTTATCTTTATAGTTCGAGCTGTCACTGTGTTTTTCTAAAACAATAACAGGTTTTTGGGAAGCTGATTGACAGCTTATGAACAGAATAAGTAGGAAGATATTAGTGTATATGAGTGTAATTGTTTGCACATTATTTTCTCTGGTTTTGTTTGGTGATAAACAGTGAGACCTCCTCAAAGGTTAAAATATAAACCAATAAACAAAAATTCCACTATTTGAATATTTTTATACAAGCTGGGAAAATGTGATTCCAGAACCTCTGTTTATTTAGAAGTTTGTTTGGAGAATGAAAGTATGGCTCAAAAGCCTTTTTCTAAATAAAAATACACTCCAAAATTGCTTTTTTTCATCTAAAATACCCAAAAAACGGTCTAAAGTTTGGATTTTTAGCAAACATAACATATATTCACTTATACAAAACATTTACATACTCGCACTCATTAAAATAGGGAACTCATATTACATTAAAATAGGGAACTCATATTACATTAGAATAGGGGATTCATAATCAACTAACTAGCCTAGCTATGTCTGACCAAAACTTTGATAAAGTTGGTTCTAAAATAAAGGAAATTTATATAGAACTAAAGAACTACCATTATTTTCACCGTCCCAGTAGCATCCGTGAACAAGATGCTCGCTTTATAGGACGTGAAGAAATAATTGAAAAACTAAAGTCTTT